>JBBTMW010000088.1:0-6822 GCA_038067995.1 Candidatus Zixiibacteriota bacterium | reverse complement strand
TGAATTTCATTGAGAATGTTGCTGGATTGAAAAAGCCGTAACGGGGATACCATGATGCGCCAGCGGTTACATAGAAGAAATCCAAATCACTCTCCGCGATTTTTCCGTGGCAGTAAACCATGATGGTGGTTGTGTCGCCAACGGCAAGTGGATTATCGAAAAAGAGGTACAGACCCGGCCACCAATTATCAAAGACATGGTGATAGCGCTTGAAGGCAATAGCCACGCCGGATTGATCGCTAACGCTATCGACTTCAAGCTCTTCGTGAAGATAGAAGTTCAGACTCCTGCCTGGCATCAAGGCGGTACACGTCAACTGTTCAGCCCCGACAAATGCTCCCTTTCTATCAATCGATGCATCAATGTCATAATGAACGGCCTTTATGATATCCTTGCTCGTACCGTTCAGCGAAGTCTCGATTCCGGTCGCACCCACGGCATAACTGCAGACCGTTTCCAGATAGTCAAGGTAGCCTATCATTTCATAATGCTTGGAGAACTGCACCTCTTCCCGCTCCCACGGGTCGAACTGGTAGCATACTTTGCCGCCCTTTTTCAAGTTGGCATATACGGTAAGCAACTCACCATCGGCGTGATGGGTTAGGGACCGAAGTAGTGCGTAGACATGCCAGCGATTGGCAAAACCGGTCAGTCCTTCTTTAAAACCTGACGCAAGATCAACGTCCCGCTTGTCGAGCTTTCTGCCGGCTGATGTCATTCTCTGGCGAAGAGCCGCGGCCGCCGAATCCCCCATAAAAATGACTGCTTCGGTAAACTCCCTATTCAGCGAATCCGAATCGAAAAAACGACTGAGCTGTCCTTTTTCAACTTTGGGGGTCGGAGCAAATTGCAGGATGCCGTGGCCAGAGATATACAAGGCGTAATAGTGAGTAACCGAATCAATCACGACCGGCTCAAACCATGCGCACCATCCCGAATCGACCTGCAGTGCGAAGTCCTGTTTCGTAAGCACAAGCCCCGACGGATTTGATACTGTCGCTGGATCAATTTGACAATTTTCGATGCTGTCCATCAGAGCGGCCATCTCCGCGCCGGAAATCCCCCAGCACGACTCAGTCACTACCATCATTCCCGCGAAAATCAGGATATACATTGTGCGCATGTTCACCGCCTCAAAAATTGACTTTGACAAAACTACATGATTCGAACAGGCCAAGGCAAGCCCCTTTTCGCACTACTCGTTGCGTCATTCACTGTCGTTTGGGTTTGTCATTCCTCGCCTTAGCGGGAGATCCAGTCTCTTTGATTTCCGGTAGGGCGGGTTTGTCTTCAAACCCGCCGAGTTATGTATGACGTTGGCGGGTTCGAAGACGGACCCGCCCTACATGAGGACCGGAGTATCACCAACACAATTTCTTGTTGATTTCATTCCCATTTAACATCACACTCACCTATATGGCACGAGTACAGAAACCGCCGCAGGGACGACTGATAGTCGGGGTCATCCATTCCTCCTTGGATGCTCTCGCCGACTCCCTCAAAGCCCTCGAACGCCGCTTTGGACGAGTTCAATGCGAGACCACCGGCGCCGAATGCGCCGACGGCGATTTCTACCGTGAAGAGATGGGCGCCGACCTTCAGCGCCGCTTCTTTTCCTTCGAGCGGCCGGTATCACGCGAGTCGCTTGTCGAAATCAAGGGGATTTGCCACAAAATCGAGCCGCTGTTCGCCGACCGAACCGGTGAGGATTTCTATTTCCGCACTGTCAATATCGATCCGGGGATTCTCACCCCCTCAAATCTCGTGGTCGCATCGCATCGCGAGCAAAGCCACCGCGTCTATCTTGCAAATGGCGTTTATGCCGAGACCGTGCTGATCTTCAGCCGCGGGCAGTTCTGTCGTTTGCCGTGGACCAGTCCGGATTACTATGCCGACGAGGCGATTGATTTCTTTCTGCGTGTTCGGGGGACGTTTGGTGAACTCCAGCGCCTCGACTCCGCCGCCATTGGGGTGTGATGAGCACCCCTACGGGCTGGTGAGAGGTAGCCTGCCGCCGACATTCTCCCGCGAACAACAAACTGCCGGAACCTCTATTTCTGAATTGTCTACTTGACAGGGAAGCCTACATAGTATATTATTCAACCAAATGGTTGATAAACGTGTGCCTAAGAGTAAAAATGAGAGGGCTCTAGACAAAACGCTCCATGCCCTTTCTGATCCCACTCGAAGATGAATTGTTGAACTATTGAGACAGGCGGAAATGCTTAGGGTTGGTGACCTAGCTGAGTTTTTTACGATGAGCCTGAATGGTGTCTCTAAACACTTAAAGGTGTTAGAGGAGGCAGGAATCGTAAACCGTGAGATTAAAGGTCGTGAACATTTTCTTTCCGTCAATTGGAAAAGTCTTCAGGTTCCCTACGAGTGGTTCCATTTTTATCATCATTTCTGGAGCGCAAGGCTTGATGCTTTTGTGGACTATGTAAAAGATGTAAAGGAAAAGGAGAGAAAATGAAAAGTGGGTTTAATTTAACGATTAACAAATTGATCCCTGTGTCTCAAAAGAAAGCTTTTGAGGCTTGGCTGAATATCGAAGCCATTAAACAATTCATGCTCCCAATGGCTGGCACAGTAATCACTGAAACCCATGTTGACGCCAGAGTTGGAGGAGGGTTTTCCTTTACAATGAATATCGGAGAATCGAAAATTCCAATTCATGGAGTATATAGAAAAGTCAATAGATATGAGGAACTCTCCTTCACATGGAACTCTCCACATGTTGCGAAAAATAGCCTAGTGATTCTTCAATTCAAGAAAATATCGGAGGGAGAAACTGAGTTGACACTTCACCATCAAGATCTAGAGAACATTGATCAAACAAGTGCCCATACTGGTGGGTGGGAAAATATATTGGAAAATCTTTCCAGATTCTTTTTGTAGATAAATTCATAATTATTAGGAGGAACATATGTCAAGTGTAATAGCGATCAATCCCTTTGAGGTACCCGAAGGAAAAGAAAAAGAAGCTCTAGCAACGTGGGAGAAATTTGCTGCCTATTTTTGTAAGCAATCTGGCTATATATCAACGAAGTTGCATCGAGCACTGGGGCCTGAAGCAAAATTTCATCTAGTAAGTATCTCTGAGTGGGAGTCTCCAGAGCATTTTATGAAGGCACTCCAGAATCCAGAACTTCAAGAGATTGTAGCAATAGCTCCTAAAGATATTTCCTATTACCCGGGTCTCTACCAAATCATAAGGAGTTAGGCCGGGGTGGCCCACCTTTCAGGTGGGTTCCCGTCAATCAAAATTCACACATCGGAACCATAGTAGGCGGCACCCGCACCAAACCAAGATGGATTCCGGATCGGCGCTTCGCCCTTGGCGAATCTTGTCCGGAATGACGAGTTCTGAGACTCCCCCTTCCTTTTAGGGCTTGTTGAAAAACCCTCTATTTCTTGCCGCACCCTCATGCATGTCACTCCCGCGAAGGCGGGAGTCCAGTCCTAACTCTTTGCAAGACAAGATGGGTTCCCGCTCTGCTCCCGCCAAATGCGGGATTGGCGGGAATGACAGAAAAAAGCACTTCGCCAAGTTATACTTTTTCAACAAGCCCTTTTAGGGAAGGGGGCTGGGGGGTTAGGTTCTTTCCATTAAAACTTTACTTTTCCCCCGCTGGCCCCGATTCTGCCTGTCCAAACGGTGCGATACTATAATCGAGAGTCAGGACAGGTGAATGGATAAGTTTGTAATCAAGGGGCGCCGCCCACTCAACGGCGAGATTCTGGTCGACGGCTCCAAAAATGCCGGTCTCCCCATCCTCTTCGCGACCCTTCTCATCGACAAGGGGGAATCGGTCATCCGCAATGTACCCCCGCTTCGCGATATCTTCACCACAATCAAAATGTTGCAATACCTCGGCGCGAAGGTCGACTACGATGAAAAAAAACAGGTCATGGCCATCAATGCCGAGACCATCAAGCACAACACCGCCCCCTATGAATTGATGAACCAGATGCGGGCCTCGTTTCTGGTCCTGGGGCCTATCATTGCCCGTCTCGGTGAGGCGCGGGTCTCTCTTCCCGGGGGATGTGTCTTGGGAGCGCGGCCGGTCGATTTTCATATCAAGGCCTTCGGCCTGATGGGAGCTAAAATTAAAGAAAAAGCCGGTTATGTCGTGGCGCAGGCCAAGCCAATGCTCGGCGGAAGAATCTATTTCGACCGGCCATCGCACACCGGCACTGAAAATGTCCTTTTCGGAGGGGTCTTCGCCAAAGGGACAACCTATATAGCCAATGCCGCGTGCGATCCGGAGATTATTGATGTAGTCAGGTTCCTGAACAAAGCGGGCGCCAAGATAACCGGCGCGGGAACGCCGACCCTCACTATGGAGCCGGTCAAACGGCTGAAGGCGATAGACTACACCGTCTCCGGCGACCGCCTTGTCGCCGGAACCTATCTCTACGGCGCGGCCATGACCGGCGGCAAGGTCACCCTCAAGGGGATCGACCCGGAGCATCTCACTATGGTTGACCTGAAACTAAGAGAAATGGGCTGTGAGATAACCAATGGCAAAAACAGCATGACCATCAAGGGGCCGAAACGGCTGAAGGCCGTCTCGATAACCACTTTCCCTTACCCCGGCTACCCGACCGACCTTCAGGCCTGTCATATGTCTGCCTGCTGTATCGCGACGGGAACTTCTTATATCAAAGAGACTGTTTTCAAAGATAGATTTTCTCACGCCCCCGAATTGAGTCGCCTCGGTGCGACAGTCAACGTGTCGATTGACGAAGCCATCGTCCAGGGGGTCAAAGAGCTGACCGGCGCTGAGATTATGTCCTCGGACATTCGAGCTGGAGCCGGTTTGGTGCTGGCAGGACTTGCGGCCAAAGGTAGAACCGACCTCCTTCGGGTCTATCACGTCGACCGTGGTTATTACCGGCTTGAGGAGAAGCTTTCTTCACTCGGAGCCGATATTGTCAGAGTACAGGCCTGATTACACAACCTATTGAGGAAAAACTATTTCCGCTTTGCTCAGGCTTTTGATGTAAAAGGACTATGCGATGGCAATATCGCTCATATTCGGGAGTGTTGAGAAAGTGGCCGAGTGTTGAATTATCGATATTGCCCTCTTAACATGTCGCATCGAGCGGAGACGAGATGCGTTATCTTTCTCTAAGTTACAGTGCTGACACAAAGTAATAGTGTCTCCCGCCTTTGGCGGGACACGATGCACGCCGGCAGGGTCTTTGAACACGCCCAATTGAGTGCCAACACTTTTGACGGCGCAGAACCAAGAAGGGATTTTTGGAGTATGAGCAGGCTTTTTGCAGGACTGGCAATCAGGACAATTCTCGCGCTCACTATCGCCGTCGGAGTTCTTCCGGCGCAGGAAACTCATTTCGGAAAAAACAAAGTAATCTACAAAGACTTCAAGTGGAACTATATCCAAACCCGCCATTTCGATATCCATTTCTATGAGGATGCCTACCAGACCGCCAAATTCGCCGCCACTGTCATGGAATCATCCTATGTGGAAATCACGAGTGAGCTCAAATACAACCTTCAGCGTCGTGTGCCGGTCTTTGTTTACAACTCGCACAACGATTTCCAGCAAACGAATATCATCCCCGATATCATTCCCGAGGGTGTCGGTGGATTCACCGAGGCTTTCAAGAATCGTATCGTCATCCCTTTCGCCGGAAACTACGAAGATTTCCGCCATGTCCTTCACCACGAACTGACTCACGCCCTCGTCTACGACCTTTTGTACGGCAACCGCTTCTCCTCTCTGCTTTCGCGTCAGCGTCTCTTTAACCTGCCGCTTTGGTTTGCCGAAGGGTTCGCTGAATATTCCTCGCGCCATGGGTGGGACTATTTCGCCGACATGTTTGTACGCGACGCCACCATTAACAACTATCTCGCTCCACCCGACTACCTCGGCGGCTTTCTTGCGTACAAGCAGGGTCAGGCCATGATCAAGTATATCGCCGACAAATACGGCGAGGACAAACTCGGCGACATTCTCCAAAAAGGACGCATCTATCTCACCATGAATCGCGCCCTCAAGGAAACCATCGGAAAGGATGAGAAACAGTTATTCGAAGAGTTTTCCCGCGAGATGAAGCGGCGCTACTGGCCCGAGATAGCAAGGCGCAAGGAGCCGGTTGAGTTCGCCACCCAGCTTACCCATGCCCGCGAGGATGGATCCTATTTCAACGAGATGCCGGTCTTTAGTCCCGAAGGCGACAAGATCGCCATCTTCACCGACAAATCGGATTACACCGAAATAGTCTTCATATCAACTGACTCTGGCAAGGGCCGGGAAAAGCTTGTCAAATCAGAGCGCTCCGGCGATCTCGAATCTCTTCACTCCTTTGTTTCAGGGATGTCTTTCTCCCCCGATGGCCTTCAGATGTCCTTCGTTGCCAAGTCCGAAGGTAGCGATGCTATTTTCATCCACGACATCCGCAAGGGCAAGATCGTAAGGGTGCACCGACTTAATTTTTACAATGTCGTCTCCCCCGCCTGGTCACCCGACGGAAAGTCGATAGCCTTTTCGGCGCTCGACGACAACACCCGCGACCTCTATGTCTGGAATCTCGAAACCGATATGGTCAATCGGTTGATGTCTGATCTGTATGACGATATCGATCCGACCTGGATGCCCAACTCCCTCGAGCTTGTCTTTTCTTCCGACCGGCCGCATCCCGGTAATCCCGATTCCACCAATATGGGAAATACCTATGTAAGCTCCGGCGCCCGCCATCCTGGCCCCTTCGCCTATGGATTCAACAACCTCTTTCGCATGAATATCCACACCGGCACACTCGAACCTATCGAAGTCGGCCCGGGCGAAAACG
>JBBTMW010000087.1:0-7256 GCA_038067995.1 Candidatus Zixiibacteriota bacterium | reverse complement strand
GTGTTCGAATCTCTGTAAGTAAAGCCACCTCTTGCATCATCTCTCCTCGGCCTACTTTAACCTTAAAAGTTCGAAAGCCTTTCGCATAGTACGATTCTACTTTCAAAAGAATGTCGGCGGCCTTCCCGGCAAGCAATCCCTGAGAAGAGACAACATTCACTGCCGTATCTGAAATCAGTCGTGACAGGGAGATTTGTTTTGACCGGGCAAGCAATCTGAGTACGGCGGACTCGAATCCGAACCGAACCGACAGACAGAGTCTCAGCTTGCCGATCCATCGCTCGAATCCACCGGACAGTTCTTCAAGGTGCGGGGGAATATCACACTGGTAGACCGAAAAACGCAATCGTGCCGTATCCTCGCAGGCCTCGTCAAGTGACTCTTCGCTAAATCCAATCAGCGGGGCAATTTCACCGGCTCCAATATTGCCGTGTTCGTCAGTGAGATGAAGTATGTATCCGTCGCGACTATTCAACCGCGATGCGCCAAACTGCATTTCAGACTTGAGGGGCAAAGAGAATCGAAGGAGACTGAAGTCGGTAATTTTCACAAGATCCATCCGAGTGCGAATAAAAGGCTGAAAAGAAAAAGAGCCTTGCCGGTGTCGGCCAGCGTCGTGTTCAGTTCCGAACTCTTTTGGGCAAATACTTTTCGTGTCGGTTTTAATAGGAAGGGAAAGACGGCAAGGGTCAATAGGACTAAGCGATGATCGCTATTGTTAAGCGTCATGGCTGATGGAATCAATCCCGCCACCACGACGCAAATCAGATATTCCCACCTGGCAAATCGTTTTCCGAAACGTACTGCCAACGTCTTTTTTCCTACGGCAGAATCGGTGTCGGCATCGCGAAGATTATTAACGGTCAAAATCGCGGTGGACATCAATCCGGCCGCAATACCGACTATTAATGCTTCTTTGGTAACGACATTGGTTTGCACATAATATGTGCCGCCGACTGCCACCGGGCCAAAAAAGACAAGCACAAACAGGTCCCCCAGTCCGATGTAGCCAATAGGAGCAGGGCCTCCGGTGTAGAGATAGCCGCAGGCAATGCCGGCAAGGCCAATGACCACAATCGGCCAGCCGCCACGCATGACGAGATAGGTTCCTACAACTATGGCCAATCCAAACACGATCGATGCCGCCACAATCATCTGGCGCGGCGAGACCAACCCCGCCTGAGTGGCGCGGGTCGGGCCGGTGCGATGCTCGGTATCGACTCCCTTGATGTGATCAAAATAGTCATTGGCGAAATTGGTGCCAATCTGGATTAGAAGCGCACCGATCAATGCCGCGAGAGCGCTGAAAAGATGAAAGCCGCCGTCATCGTATGCCAACGCCGCCCCCATGATTACCGGTGACGCCGCCGCCGGAAGGGTGCGGGGCCGCGCCGCCATGATCCATGTGCCGAGTGACGCAGCCATCGGGGAATTACCTACGGACGACGGGTGAACTTGTTGAAATTCGGTTTTCTCTTTTCAACAAAGGCGTCGCGCCCCTCCTGAGCTTCTTCTGACATGTAATAAAGCATAGTGGTATTGCCCGCTAACTCCTGAAGCCCTGCCTGGCCGTCACAATCGGCGTTTAGCGCCGCCTTGAGACAGCGAATCGCCATTGGTGAATTAGCGAGAATTTCATGGCACCACGCAACTGTTTCCGCTTCCAAACGCTCAAGAGGTACGACCGCATTGACCAGCCCCATATCGAGCGCCTGTTTGGCGTTGTATTGGCGGCAGAGGAACCAGATTTCACGGGCCCGTTTCTGTCCTACGATTCGCGCCATATAGCTTGCGCCGTAACCACCGTCGAATGATCCTACCTTTGGTCCGGTCTGGCCGAAGATGGCATTCTCTGCGGCGATAGTCAGATCGCACATCATATGAAGAACATGCCCGCCGCCAATGGCGTAACCTGCCACCATCGCAATAATCGGCTTGGGGCAGGTGCGAATCTCGCGCTGAAAATCAAGTACATTCAGATGGTGTATCCCCTGTTCATCTTTGTAACCAGCATCGCCGCGAATCTTTTGATCACCCCCGGAACAAAAGGCCTTCTCCCCTTCACCGGTCAGAATCACCACCCCGATCGATTCATCGTATCGCGCCATTGATAGCGCCGACGACATCTCCTGCACCGTAAGGGGACGAAACGCATTGCGTACCTCCGGCCGGTTGATGGTGATTTTGGCGATGCCATCGCAGATGTGGTAGCGAATATCTTTGAACTCGCCCTTTTCTTTCCAGACTATCTGACCCATACTCAACTCACTTTCTCTGTCGAATGAAACTCTACGATTGACTCTGCGAACAATCGCGGATTCTCCCAGTGGCAGTTGTGTCCGCAATCTGGCAGGATGCGGACTGATAATTTGTCGTTTCTTCTTTTCATCTGTTCTGCAACCGAGCGAAATGTATTATCACGCTCCCCTACCAGCAAGAGGGCGGAAGGTATCAGCATGTCCAACTTGTGCCAGAGCGACGGCTGGCTTCCGGTTCCCATCTGACGCAGTGATGCCGCCAGCCCCCCCGCGAACAGGCTTTGCCTGCTATTTTTCAATTGCGTCAGTCGCTCAGGGTATCGTTTCATCGATTCAAAGAGAGGTCGATCGTACCATTCTTCAATGAACTCTGCCGCTGATCCCTCAAGAAGACGACAAGCTAACTCCGCGTCAGACTGTCGGCGTTTCATGCGCTCTTCAGCATTCTCAATCCCCGGTGACGCTGATTCAAGAATCACGCTTTCAATCAATTGCGGAAAGTGCAGGGCGATATAAAGAGCGAGTCTCCCTCCCATCGAATAGCCTACTAAATGGCATCGTTCAATTTTCAGTTTTGCCAGTGTTGCCGAAACCAGCCCGGCGGTTTCCGCCATTGCGTATTGCCTTTCATCGGCTATCAGACTGGTCCCATGCCCAGGTAAATCAATCGAAACGCAACGGTATCGACCGGACAACAATTGCAAAGTGTCCGACCAATCGCCGCGATTGCCGAGAAAGCCGTGAAGAAATACAATCACCGGTTGTCCCGGCTTGCCCGAATCAGTGTATGTAAGGAGGCTATTCCGTTTCATGGATCAATCCAGCAATGACCTGATTTCACTCTGCAGATGCCGTATCAACTCGGCCGTCTCTTCACGCGATGTGCAGACTTCTATGAGAGTGGGCCCTGATGATGCATGCGCGGATGCAAATGCGGAATGGAATGCTGTCATGTTTTCAGGACGGCTGTAATTCAAACCAAACGTCGCGGTAATATCGCCGAAGTTTAAACCATGAGGGGTTCCCCAGAACTTCTCGAATTGCGAATTATGTTCGGCAATTGGTAGCATATGGAATATGCCGCCGCCATTGTTATTGATGAGCACAATAACAATCGGTGCGCCAGCCTCTCGCACCATCGCCAGTGAGTTCAGATCATGAAGGAATGCCAGATCGCCAATCAGGAGTGTAGTTGGTCGCTGGCAACCGCGCGCAAAGCCTATTGCCGACGCGATAGTGCCATCGATGCCACTCGCTCCCCGATTGGCGCCGACGAGGATTGACCTGTCTACAACTGGCGCATACATGTCGACCAATCGAATGGAGAGACTGCTCGCCAGAAAGAGGGCGGAATGTGCTGGCGCTTTTGCCACGATAGCGCGAGCGACACCGATTTCTGTCAGATTTTGTTCGTTGTCAAAATGAGACGCAATTTGTTTGCTGACTTTGAGATTAAGTTGTGCGAATTGAAGAGCGCCATAGTGTGCCTGCTCAGTCAACTCAAGCGAGCGGGGAAGAGACGAAAGATCCATTGCTATCTGTCTCGTGACACACCCTGCGGGGTCACGTCTGCGCGGGTCATTGGAAATGTGGACATATTCGGCTGGGCGATATCGTTCAAAATGTTCCAGGAGTCGCTTTGAAACAAACTCTCCGCCGATATGAACAACCATCTCGGGGGCGATCGCGTTGGCGACTTTGTAATTGAGTAGAAGAAGATCAAGGTGTTCGCACAAAGTGGTACACCGTTCGTTTAGTCGCAATTGCGAGGTGACATCGGCAAACACCGGCCATCCGGTGGCACTTGCAAATTCAGCGACAGCCGAGGAATCCCCTGCTGAATCAAGCCTGCCCACCACGAGAAGCCCAGACTTCACTGAATGCATCCGTTCCTTCAACCACTTAATCTCACTAATGCTCACTTCACTCAAACCAAGCGCAGGAGTATCGATTACCACGGTATTGACCGCCTCAAGATATTCCGGAAACGAATATTTCTTATCTGTTGGGGCGAGTGGCTCACGATAGGGGCAGTTGATATGAACCGGACCGGATGGTGAACTGGTGGCGCACTGAATGGCAGTCGCAACTACTCGAATAATCGCCGAGGGTTGCAGTTCAGTCGATGGCGCCTCCAACTCAGCCTCCCAGCGGACAAAATCGCCAAAGATTCCCCGTTGTGAGATAGTCTGATTTGCGCCGCGATCCCGCAATTCAGGAGGGCGGTCAGCAGTCAGAATGACGAGAGGGATCGCCGACATGGAGGCTTCCACCACCGCCGGAAGAAAGTTGGCGACGGCCGTGCCCGACGTGCAGACGAGGACCGAAGGGCTTCGTGTAGCGCGGACATAGCCGATAGCGGCGAAGGCAAGACCTCGCTCATCAAAATGTACGATTTCCTTCTCCCCTGCCACGCGACTAATGGCCACGGCGAGCGGGGAGGATCGCGATCCGGGCGCGACAAAAAAGATTTGCGCGCCGCGCCGCATCAATTCCTCGATGATCAGTTCGGCCTGAAAAAAGTTGGGATGGGACCAGGTTCGGCTCATTGGCCGCTGAACAATTCCATGAATCCGGAGATTTTGGTTTCTATTTCATCCCATTCGCGCGCGGGATCAGAACCCTCGACAATACCGCATCCGGCATAGAGATGCACCTTGCGATCGTCCACCAGCGCGGAGCGTATTCCAACCGCGAACTCCGCCCCGGTTGCCGAAATTGATCCTACCGGTCCCGCATACCACCCGCGATCGAAACTCTCAAGGGAACGTATGAGATGTCGCGACGTCTCCGCAGGATATCCGGCAACCGCTGGCGTTGGGTGCAGACGTGCAAGAATGAGGTCGTCGTCAACATCGGGTCGCAATTGCCCCCGAAAAAGGGTTTGCAGGTGCTGGACACGCCGAAATCTGACCACCTCCGGTTCCTTCGAGCATTCGATTGAGGTGCATAGCTCGTTGAGCGTCTCGCTGATAAAGCGTACGACAAAGCGATGCTCGTTCAAATCCTTTGCCGAACTCTGCAATTCCTGCGCGAGGCGATCGTCATCGGAGGGGCTGGTGCTTCGCGGGCGAGTTCCGGCCAGTGCCTCAACTTCGATTGTGCTGGCTTCACGGCGATAGAGCCGCTCTGGGGAGACACTCACGAACCCACGGCCGGCAGAGTCTTCCATATAATAACCATAGCAATGAACTTCACGCTCATGCATCCGGCTGAGGAGAGAGATGGCGTCGACCGGTTCGAAGTAGTCAAGAGTCGTGCGTCGCGCCAAAACCGCTTTTTGAACTGAACTTTCTCTGACAGAATTCAAAATTGACTCCACTTGCCGAGTCCATTCCGTTTGAAGCGGCTGATCATCCCGAGCGACTATAGGTGGCAAGGCCACTTCGAGGCGAGGGAGAAAAAGATTAAGCGAATCGATTTCCTGCAGGAGTGAATCAACCGTTGCAGTTCCATCGAGAATGATGTTCATGCTGAGGTGACACCTGCCGTCGGTGTGGACGAGATCAAATCGGGGAATCACAAATCTGGCTTGACCGAATCCATTCCATTCCGGTAAAGAGATCATGGCGGCTTCGAATCGAAATCCACCCAACGCCCGTGCGGAGGTATTGCCAATTATCGATCGAACCGCTCGGCAGACCGATGATGGCGCGGAGGATTCAGTCACTACTGCCAGCGATCCAACGGCGGCCATTTCATATGATTTTTGTCTGTCGCAAAAATAGCCTCGCCCTGCGATTGTCTGTGCCGAGAGCCATAAAAGAGGATTGGTATACGGCACTTCTACTTCAATGCGAAACAGCTTTCGGCTGAGAGATGGAGTTCTCTCCAGCAAGGACGCCACTACGTCCTTCAATCGTAACCGCCCCCCTTCGAGGGAATCGGCGCGAAATGCCGTCGATGGTGTCGTTTCCTGTTCGTTCAGCAGGCGTTGGTCGGTCATGCCGTCCCCATATAGATCGAGGCGATGCCAAAAGTCTGCGGATGAGCTGATACTTCGGAGAATCCGGCGCGGCGCATCTCGGCGCAAAATGCCTCGCCGTGCGGAAATGTCTCAATCGTCTTGTTCAGGTAGGTGTAGGCAGCACTATCACCAGAAATCAGATTACCGATTCGCGGTAGAAAATGGCGAAGATAGAAAAGATAGAAACCGCGAAGGATTCGCGGCGACGGAAGAGAAAACTCAAGGACGATGCATCTCCCGCCCGGTTTGAGCACCCGCCTCATTTCGCTCAATGCCGTCTGGATATCCTCGACATTGCGAATCCCGAATGCAATAGTGGCGGCATCGCATGACTGATTCTCGATCGGCAACGCAAGAGCGTCTCCCTCGATGAGAGAAAACCTGTCGGACAGTCCGGCTCGCGCAATCTTGTGGCGGCCGATAGCCAGCATCTGGTTCGACATGTCGACGCCGATCCCGCGATGTACATTAGGAGAAATAGCGGTAAAGGTGAGAAGGACATCGGCAGTTCCTGTCGCCACATCGACAACGGTCTGGTGCGGTGTGTCATTGAGAAATGCCGCCATCCGTTTGCGCCATGCAACATCACGCCGTCCCGACAACAGTCGATTGAGCAGATCATAGCGCGGGGCGATCCGGTCAAACATCCGCCACACCTGATGACGCGACGTCTGGTCGGCCACTTCAGCCAATCCTGTCACTGGCAACCTCGGCCTGTAATCGTGGGAATCGATGCCCGATATCGTGCGTTTTCATCAAGAGGTCGAATATAACCACTCATTCGGGGTCGGGACAAGGTTGTGGCTCTGAAATCATGATAATATCGCTCGCCCTCCGCTATTTCTAAGGCTCTATCTGTCAACATCTTAGAGGCCAGTCAAAATGTGAGCTTTGTTATTTGCGCTCTTGGAATCGGCGATATAGTTTTCCTTTGAATGGAGGACCAACTATGAACTACCGCCGACTTGGAAAAACTGGAATCAAGATTTCCGAGATATCTCTCGGAGCCTGGCTTACATACGGAAAAACTA
>JBBTMW010000086.1:0-5532 GCA_038067995.1 Candidatus Zixiibacteriota bacterium | reverse complement strand
GTAGATCTATCTGGGAAACAGAAACATTTTACTCCGAGGACGCAGATTATACTTTTGGGCGGCCAATTGCGATACTCGTAAATGATCAGACTGCCTCGGCTGCCGAGATTCTTTCAGGAGCCTTGAAGTACAATGAGCGTGCCATACTTGTCGGCGATACCACCTTTGGAAAAGGACTGGTGCAGGGGCATATCAGTATGCCTGACGGCGAAGGCCTGCGCCTTACCATTTCCCGCTATTATCTGGAGGGAAGGCGATTCCTGAATGATTTTGATTCGACTCTCAACGAGGTCGGTCACGGTCTTGTCCCCAATAGCGTACTCACGTTCGTCGACTACGAGCCGTTCATTGCGACTCTTGAGCATGAATTATACTTTCATCGCTTTGCTTCCCTCCATGCCTCACAACTTGATTCGGCCCGAGGTTCGGCTGAGGCGGTGGACATCTGGTGCAATCAATTTGCGGGATATTGCTATAGCCGGGGCTTTGTATATCGATCGGAACTTTCGGAATGGGCAGAAGCTTTGACTTATGCGGCCAAAGAGGACAGCGTCTCAAAGACAACCATGACAACGGTGAATAACATTACGGAACTGGCTCATCGCTCCGACAGCCTTCTCTTCTCCCGCTACAAACAACACATTTTTCATCGCCTTACCTGGCTGGCAGTAGAAACTCTGCGTTCGGAGTCTCAAGGATTCGCCGAAGTCGAAGTTCCCAAGGGCACAGCAGTCCAAGAGACCGCCGCTATACTGAACAACATGATTGCCCGAAAAGAAAAGATTCCACTACCATGAAAGAAATGACAAATAATCTCGCTATCTGCGTCGATTTTGATGGAACCGTCACCCGCCGGGATGTCGGCTACCACATATTCCACAAGTTCTCCGGTGGTCGCAATGACGCGGTTCTTCCCGATTGGAAGGCCGGGCGAATCACTACCCGCGAATGTTTTCGTCGCGAGGCGGCCCTTGCGCGAGGATCGGCCGAGGATATCCTCGACTATGTCGACACTTTTGAAATAGATTCTACTTTTCCTCAGTTTGTCGACCTTTGTGCCTCAGAAGGAATTCCGCTGGCAATCGTCTCTGACGGCATGGAGTTCTATATTCGCAGACTTTTGGAGAGAGACGGGCTGGGTCATTTGCAGGTCTTTGCGAATCAGGGTCTTCTAAAAGACAATGCCATCGAAGTTCTTTTTCCGTGGGAAAACCGCTCCTGCGACCGGTGCGGTAGTTGCAAAGCCGAACGCATCGGGGAGTTCAAACAGCAGTCTGGTCGCGGGGAGGTCGTTTTTGTCGGAGATGGATATTCCGACGTCTGCGCCACGCGTGTCGCTCAGGTTCTTTTCGCCAAAAAAGACCTTGAAGAATACTGCCGCGCCAACAATATTGATTACCGGCACTACGACACCTTTGCCGATGTGTCGCGCACATTGCGGGAGATACAATATCTCCCATGACAAAACCCGGATTGTGGAGACCTGAAGGGTGAAAGCTATCATCATGGCGGGTGGGTTTGGTACTCGCCTTCGCCCGCTTACTATCAACATCCCTAAGCCGATGGTTCCCATCGGCAATCTCCCCATGATGGAGCATGTCGTCTGTTTATTAAAGCGACACGGCATCACCGATATCACCGCCCTTCTCTATTTCCAGCCAGAAAAAATACGCGACTATTTTGGAGATGGCTCACGTTTTGGCGTGCATATCGGCTATGTGATACCGGATCAAGATTATGGTACCGCCGGAGCGGTCAGGTTTGCTCTGGAGCGTGCCGACGAACCGATTCTCGTCATCAGCGGTGACCTCGTGACCGATTTCGATCTTTCTTCCGCCATGAACTGGCACAAGCAAGCCGGTTCGCAGGCAACTCTGCTCCTGACCCGCATGGACAATCCACTCGCCTACGGTATCGTCATTACTAGCGATGAAGGACGCATTATCCGCTTCCTTGAAAAACCAAGTTGGGGGGAAGCCTTTTCGGATACGATTAACACGGGAATCTACATTCTCGAACCCGCCGCTATTCAAATGGTCCCGCCGCGAACCAATTTCGATTTTTCGCAAAATCTTTTCCCGCTTATGCTCCAGCGTCAGATGGGACTTTTCGGCCATATCATGGATGGCTACTGGCGTGACGTCGGTAATGTCGATGAATATCGCAATGTGCATGTCGATTTATTCGACGGAAAAATAGACCTTACCTTTGGCGATTCGGTACAGAACAGCGGTGATTCGACAATCGTGAAGGGGAAAGATGTCACGATCGGTGAGGATGTCACCATTAGCGGCAAGGTCTTCATCGGTGACAACGTCGTCATCGAAAATGGCGCCCAGCTCACCGACTGCGCCATCGCCCACAATTCCATCATCGGGCGGTCGTCGAGTGTGAAGCGAAGTATTATCTGGTCGGGGACTTCAGTCGGCGTTGATGCCGAGATAAACTCCGCCATTGTCTGTAGCCGCGTCCGGGTAGGCGATCGCGTTATGCTCAATGAGCATGTGATTGTATCCGACGATTGCACCCTCGGTCTGGCTTCGACCGTCAAAGCCAATTGCAAATTGTGGCCCGGGAAAAAGGTCGACGCCGGAGCGATTGTCTCGCACTCTCTTGTTTGGGGGGACAAATGGAACCGGGAATTATTCACCCATTCAAAAATTACGGGTCTTGCATTGACCGAGATTACCCCCGAAATGACGGTCCGCGTGGGAGCCGCTTTCGGCGCCTTTCTTGGGCGCGGAGCGGCCGTGGTCACCAGTCGCGATGCCTCTGATATTTCGCGTCTTCTCAAGCGTGGCATGATTTCGGGACTTTTGGCGGCAGGAGTCAATGTTGACGACTTCGAAACGATGCCAATTCCGGTCGTGCGCTATGGCCTTCGCAAAGGAAACTACGCTGCCGGTCTTTATGTACGTCACAGCCCTGAAGATTACCGCGAAATCGAATGCATCTTCTTCGATGGCAATGGCACCGACATGCCGTCATCCCGCCTCAAGAAAATTGAGCGAATGTATTTCAGTGAGGATTTTGAGCGTGCATCCCTGGATGACATCGGCCATCTCGACGCCCCCCGCCAGCCGATCGAGGAATACAAGCGCGACTTCATGGCCTCGATTGATGTTGAGCATATTCGCAAGGCCGGTTTCAAGGTCGTGGTCGACCACTCCAACGGCTCGTCCAGTGAAATTCTTCCGCGCCTTTTTTCAGGGTTGGGCATAAGCGCAGTACAACTCAACGCCTCACTGGATCCGCGCAAATTCTCCACTTCGCACGAAGAGCAGGAAAAGGCGGTGTCGCAATTATCGGCTATTGTAACGTCGCTGAACGCCGATGTCGGCTTGATGCTCAATTCCGCCGCGGAAAAATTGATTGTCGTTGACGAAACCGGTCATCCCATCGACGCCCAAACGCTTCTTCTTATCTTTACCGAACTCTATTTGCGGGTGCATCATGTGAAACGGATCGCGGTCACGGTCGATTCCTCCATGGGAGTGGAAGAAATCGCCCGGGCGCGAGGGGTCGATGTTGTTCGCGTCGCCAACGATCATCTTGCTATGATGGAGATCAACCGGCGAGGGGAAGCCGATTTTGTCGGCGGAACTCGCGGCGGCTATATCTTCCCCGGATTCCAGATGGGCGCCGATGGCATGTTGTCGTCCTTCAAGCTTCTAGAACTGATGGCAAAGACAGAAACGAAGCTGAGCGTGATTCGGAAACGATTTGAGCATCTGCATCGCCGTACGATATCGGTTCCTTGTCCGTGGGCGAAAAAGGGGACAGTCATGCGCAAACTCATCACCGGCACGGCCGACAAAACTCGCCAGCTTATTGATGGCATTAGAATCTTCGAGGATGGAGGGTGGGTGCTGGTCATTCCCGACAGCGCCAGCGCTTCATTTAATATCGTTGCCGAATCCAGATCGGATTCCGAAACATCCCGCCTTATTCAAAGCTATAGCGCCATGGTCAACGAGTATCAGGTCAACTAGTCTCAGCGCGACAAAATTCTCCCCTTTTTTTTGACATCTCCGCATGTTATTGTTGCCACTATCCATATGATAGAAGTCGGTTCTCAATTCGGTCGCTATCAAATCTCCCGCAAACTCGGTTCAGGAGGGATGGGGGAGGTCTACCTTGGAATAGATAACCAGCTGAATCGCAAAGTTGCTATCAAAGTTCTGACTGGCTCACTCCAGACCGATGCTGGCGCTCGTTCCAGGTTTCTTCAGGAAGCCCGCATGGCGGCGCGGCTGAATCACCCCAATATTGTTTCTATTTTCGAAGTCGGCGAAGAGCAAAATATCTCCTATATCGCCATGGAGTATGTCGAGGGGCAGTCGCTTCGCGAGGTCATTGAGGCTGGCGGCAAGACCTATGAACTGGTCAGGCAGATGGCAATCCAGATATGCGACGGTCTCACCAAGGCGCATTCGGTTGGCATCATCCACCGTGATATCAAACCGGCCAATATTTTTATCGACCGCGATGGGCGGATACGCATTCTCGATTTCGGTTTGGCCCGCGTTCAAGGCGGAGACCAACTGACCCGTAGCGGCGTCACCCTCGGCACAATCTCTTATATGTCTCCGGAGCAGGCCCAGGGCCAGCCCGCCGACGCCCGCTCTGACCTCTTCTCCCTTGGAGTAGTGCTTTTTGAAATGGCTACCGGCCGTCGACCCTTTGCGGGAAACACCGAGGCCTCGATACTCCATGCAATTATCTATGATCCAATTCCGTCGGTGCTGTCAGTAAAAAATGACATACCTGCGATTTTAGCCCGCACCATCGACGGTCTTCTTGCCCGCGATCCGCAAAAAAGAATCCAGAGCGCCCACCAGGCACTGTACATGCTCAGAGGGGACGTTTCAGACGCTACTGCGACAATCACTCCTACGCCGAGTCCGACTCCTCGCTCATCAAGCCGGCGAATGCTTGCCGTTCTTCCATTTGACACCCTTGGCGCAACAGACAAAGATTACATCGGAGATGGACTGGCAGATGAAATCAGCATGAGCCTTGCCCGCAACCAATCCCTGGGTGTTATCGCCTTATCCAGTTCAGCGCATCTTCGCCGCACCCCCAAGCGCCCGCGTGAAATTGGAGCCGAACTTGGGGTGCAGTACTTTTTGCAGGGCTCTATCAGGTGGGATTCGAACGCACAGAATCCGCGGATGCGACTGACTGTCAAACTTGTGCAGGTCGACGATGAGACCTATGTCTGGGCGGAATCATATGACCGCTCGCCAGAGCAAGTATTCGAAGTCCAGTCGGATGTTGTCGCTAATACTCTGCGCCATCTGGGGATTGCATCTTCGAGCATCGGTCGAAGCGGCACCGCCGATCGGAAGACCGAGAGCATCGAAGCCTATGAATTGTTTTTGAAGGCGAGCGAATATTTTCCGCGCTCAGTCGGCCGGGAGGCGGTTGTCGAGGGAAACCGGTTGTACCGGCAGGTTGTGGAGATGGATCCTAACTTCGCCATTGCCTGGGCACGTTTGTCGTCAACGTATAGCTCCGGATTTTGGTTTG
>JBBTMW010000085.1:0-8463 GCA_038067995.1 Candidatus Zixiibacteriota bacterium | reverse complement strand
CCAGAGGGCTGGCAGAAATGACGAGATTGGGGGTCACTCTTGGGGCACGGGCGGAGACTTTTGCGGGGCTTTCGGGGATCGGGGATATGGTGACAACCTGCGGGTCGCGTCATAGCCGAAACAGATTTGTGGGAGAGGCGATTGGTAAAGGGGAGAGGCTTGACGACATTCTCGCGCATATGACTATGGTTGCCGAGGGGGTGGCGACAACGCGCTCGGGGCACGAGTTGTCGATTCGACACGGCGTCGAAATGCCCATCACGCGGGCGGTAAATCAAGTTCTGTTTGAAAACAAGCCACCGGCGGAAGCGGTGGCCGAACTAATGGGTCGGAGCCTCAAAGCGGAAGTGTGGCGATGACCAGAGAAGGATAACGGGGAGTCCATGATTAAGAGTAATGGGAATGACAAGCTGTATTACAGCATCAGCGAAGTTTCGCGAATGACCGGCCTTGAGGCATATGTTCTTCGTTATTGGGAGAAAGAGTTTCCGACCCTGCATCCGCGAAAAACGCGCGGAGGCAATCGGCTCTACACTAACAGAGATATCGAGGTCATCAACCAGATAAATCATCTTCGCAATAAAGAGAAGCTCACAATCGCCGGCGCCAGAACTAAACTTCAGCTCCGCCGCCCGAGTGAGACGATGGTCGAGGCGGAAAGTCAGGCCAAGGTGAGAACTCTTATTGGACAGATTAAGCAGGATATAGAAGAATTGATGAAACTTTTCCCTTGAGAAGATGCCCATCTTAGACGTATTATACTGTTCTGCGGGGCGTTGTCCCGTACTTATGATCGGAGCGTAGCGCAGTTGGTTAGCGCACTCGCTTGGGGTGCGAGAGGTCGGCCGTTCGAATCGGCTCGCTCCGACCATTTTTTTTCGGCCATGCCGTCTCATTTGTAGTATACCAGTTATGCTCATGCCTGACACGATTGCTCACTACTCCACGCTTGTATTGATACCTGCTTACAATGCCTCCGACTATCTCCCGCGATTGGTTCCACGAGTGCGCCAGTTTGTCTGTGATGAAAATCTCCTCTTTGTCAATGACGGATCGAAAGATTCAACCTTACAGTCTCTCAAAGACCTTGGGGTGAATTATTTGTCGTTTCCGGAAAATCGAGGAAAAGGATCGGCCTTGATGGCTGGCTTCTCATACGCCATTCGCAAGGGATATCGCTCGGTGCTGACACTTGATTCTGATTTACAGCACCTGCCTGAAGAGATTCCGCAGTTTTACGCCGTAGATGATGGCCGAACGATGGTGATTGGTACGCGCGCTATCGACAGTTCGATTATGCCGTTCGAGCGATGGCTCACCAACAATCTGACGTCTCTGATAGTCTCCATATTTTCAACCCAGCGTGTGCGGGACAGCCAATCGGGTTATCGCCTCGTACCGGTATCGGTGCTGAAACAACTCAATTTGAAGTCGACACGATACGACTTCGAATCCGAGATGCTCTTTCAGGCTGGGGCGCTGGGCTGTAAGATAAGTGAAGTCTCGATTACAACGGTTTACGAAGGCTCTCACTCCTATATCAATCCACTCAAGGATACCCTCCGCTTCATTCGCCAAATCTGGAAACGGATCATCTGCTAAGCGTCCCGATTGCATCGCCTCCGGCATTTTCGTACTCTTGATACTATGGCACGACGAAAGCGAATCCTCCTCACCAACGACGACGGCTATTTTTCGGAAGGGATAACCGCCCTGTTCGACGCCCTCTCCAAGCATTATGATGTCTGCATGTTCGCTCCCGATAGGGAGCAGTCGGCGTCGTCGCATTCACTGACATTGTCTCGCCCTCTTCGGATTGACAAGCTCGATTCACGACGATATATCACCGATGGCACTCCAACCGATTGCGTAATGCTGGCCGTTCATGGCATGCTTCGCAGGAAAAAGCCCGACATGATTATTTCCGGCATTAATCATGGCGCCAATCTTGGTGACGACGTCACCTATTCAGGAACGGTAGCGGCGGCAATTGAAGGATCGATTCTCAAGATTCCTGCGATGGCGGTGTCGATGGTGGGGTGGCGTCCGGGGTTATCGATGCGCTCCGCCGCAGAGTTTGTGGCGCGATTTTCAAAACAATACGATTCTCTGGGACTGGATCCATCGACCTTTCTCAACATCAATCTCCCGACGCCGGGCAAAAAGGGATATGGCAAAGTCGCATTCACTTCCCTTGGGCTGAGACGCTATAAGGATATTGTCGTGAACAAGATCGACCCTCGCGGAAAGCCCTACTATTGGATAGCCGGTGAGCCAACTTGGACCAATACCCCCGGTTCCGATTTTGAGGCGGTCAAACGCGGTCTTGTTTCTGTGACTCCGCTAAAGCTCAATTTTACCGATCAGGAGACTCTTTCACGACTGAAAGAGCTCGAAAAAAATCTCGCTACATAACGTCAGAAATGTTCGTCGCTCTTTTCCGGTCGACCATCTAATCGTATAGTCACGCTTTCACTAACCAGTTGACTTGCCGTAAGAAATGGCTATCATTACCGCCTGTGGGATTTTGTCTCGGGGCGTAGCGCAGTTGGTAGCGCGCTTGGTTCGGGACTAAGAGGTCGCTGGTTCAAATCCAGTCGCCCCGATTTTAAGGCAAACTCCCCTCTTATTATCATCAATCGCACGCGTCGGAGACCGGCAAAGTCAGGCGCCCCCTGCGCTCCGGCATCATATGTAGGAAGGTTAGAAAGGAAGAGACGAATTGAACGCAAAGAGACGTCCAGTGATTGCGGTAATTGGGGCGGGCAAGTGTTCAAAAAAGCTCCGTGACATGGCGGCCGAGGTTGGTCAATATGTGGCAGAGCATGGGGGGGTTATTGTAACGGGAGGGCTTGAAGGAATATCCGAAGGGGCGGCGCGTGGAGCAAAAGACGCCGGTGGAGTCACAATTGGAATAGTGCCGTCCGAGAATAAGGCCGACGCCAATGATTTCATTGATTATGTAATACCCACTGGATTTGGAGACGCTCGCAATCTGATGGTGGTACTGACCGCCGACGTTGTCGTTGCTTTCCCGGGAAAATACGGAACCCTGACCGAGATGGCATTCGCCCTGAACGCTGGTCGGCCCGTCATTTCTGTGAATGCATGGAAACTTGGCGATGAGATTAAGCAGGTTGATTCGGCGCTCGACGCGGCCAAACTGGCTATGAAACTGGCTACCGGAGGAAAAGGCTGATTTCGCTAAAAACTGTCGCGGTCGAAGTAACAATCTTCGGCCGCGTGCAGGGAGTCGGATATCGTTACTTTTGCGCGCGAGTCGCCCGAGAATTGGGGTTGACCGGCTGGGTGAAAAACAACCATAACGATTCGGTCTCAGCTTGGCTGGAAGGTGACAAGTCTGTAGTTGAAAGTGCGATTGCAGAATTGCGACTCGGTCCGTCTTCGGCCCACGTCATTGAGGTCAAGGTTAGCGAACGAGATCCGAAAGGGCAGTTTCAGTCTTTTGAAATATCACATTAGCCGAATGAGAGATTAATGGACAGGGAGCACAATGAGCGATCTCAAACGCTATATCCGATCGGTCTCCGGATTTCCGAAACCGGGGATTAACTTCTATGACATTACCACGCTTATGCAAGACGCCACAGGATTCAGAGCGGCGCTTGATCGTATGGAATCTTATGCCCGGTCGCGCGAAACACAAAAAGTGGTAGCCATTGAGGCCCGCGGGCTGATATTCGGAGCCGCCATTGCAGATCGTCTCAATGTCGGCATTGTCCCCGCCCGTAAACCAGGGAAATTGCCTTACGACACCGTTTTTGAGGAATATGCCCTCGAATACGGTACCGACCGGCTTCATCTGCACGCTGATGCGGTTAAGGCAGGGGAGAGGGTACTTATTGTTGACGACCTGGTAGCAACCGGCGGAACACTCAAGGCTGTCTGCAATTTGGTCGAGCGGCTTGGCGGAGAGGTGGCGGGAATCTCGACTGTCGTCGAGCTGTCGTTTCTTCCGTGGCGGGATGTGCTGGAAGGCTATAACGTCGATTTTCTGATATCCTACGATTCCGAATAAGGCCGGAAACGGCACACTTTCTTTTGCCTGCAGTTTCGCCTTAATTGTCGCCGGATTAGCGATTTTCTCTGCCCCCGTAGCTCAGTTGGATAGAGCGACAGTTTCCTAAACTGCAGGCCGCAGGTTCGATTCCTGCCGGGGGTATAAAGAACCTGACCAATCTTGTGCGACGGCTGTGCCTGCCATAGGCGGGGCACAATCTCTTGAAATGCAGGATTTTCCGGTTGACAGTATAGAGCCAGTTGGGTATTCTTTTGAACTGATTTTGCTATCGGTTCGTCTCTTTCATGAGATGTTGGGAAAATAACGAGGAGCTATTGGATGAGACTATTACGTTACGGTGCGATTCTGGCGGTGTGCCTTGTCTCAACGGCGTCGGCACAAACGAACACCTTTTATGACACTCTGAGATATCCGCAGACCTATTCATTTGATTTCAAGGGAGACGGCGCCCGCGCCGCTGGAATGGGAAATGCCTTCATGGCGGTTTCTGACGATATATCGGCCGGAAGCTGGAATCCCGCCGGACTCTATTCCGCCGAACTTGTGACCTTTGGAATGTCTCTCATGAATTTTCAGCCGGGTGGATCAGGCTGGGGAAACATGAATGTCTTTTCGACTTCAGATTCCGATCGCAGTAACTTCGATATTTCCGACGGCTTCACTGGCGATGTTCAGCTTGTCAGAGTGATTGCTCCTTTGCGCATAAAAGGACATCCCTTCGTTTTCTCTTTCGGGAATAACCGCACCTTTGAGGATTATCAGCAAGTTAAGTTTTTCAGTACTCAGGACCAGTTATTTCTCTGGCAAATTGGTCCCAAATTGTATACCGACACCAACCGCATTGACCTGTCCATCGCATCTAGCACGTTTACCAAAATGAACTGTGTAAACATTGCATTTGGCACTCGCCTGCAAGGCAACCTGTCCGGTGGCATTTCGCTAAATGTTTATGGTGGCAGAAGCTTCCGAAACGAAAGGCAGACTGCTTTCATCGATAGTCTGCGGCTCCCCACGGGCGCCCTCACCTATCAGTTTACGGATTTTGCCCGGGATGTGACCCACAATGACACAACCCGATTCTCAGGATATAACGTCACGATAGGATTAAAAAAGACTTTTGAGAGGTGGGCTATAGCAAGCGTTATCAAAACACCCTTCACCATGAGCGCCAAGCTTGATTCGGTGACGTACACTATTTCTTCAACAGTCAACGAATATGGCCAGCAATTTCCGCAAGATAACGGCACTGATACCATCATGGTTCCGCGAAGCCTCACCAAGTATGATATTCCCATGTCTACTACCTTGGGTGTGAGCTTTAAGCCTAACGAGAATACTCTCATCGCGGCTGACATTGAGGCGCGAAGTTGGGAAGGGAAAAAGGTCAAAGTTCGTATTGACGAAGAGCTTATTCCGGGTAGCGATAGCAAAGAAAAATTCATTGAAAAAGACCCACACTGGCAGAATGTGTTTACCTTCCGCCTCGGCGGAGAGAAAACCTTTGAAACCGGTATTGGCAAGGTTCCTGTCAGGCTCGGTTTCGGTAGTGTCGGAATTCCAGCGCCCAATGCCGCTCTAGGAGTTATTGTCGACACCGTTAACCTGACGATAGAACCGGTAGTTTCATATTCCTCAACACGCATGACCACGGTGAGTTTTGGATTTGGTCTTCACTGGTCGCAGATACATCTCGATTGGGCTTTTGTGCGGTCGTCATACAAACATGCCATGTTCAGAGATTTGGGTTCCGATCTTTCGCTGGACAGATCAATGATTATCGGCTTTGGGAATGTCGAGACCGACAATACCTCGAACTCGATCATGTTTTCCTTCACCGGGGTCTTTTAGGCCGGTTTATGCCATCACTAACGGTCGTGGAACTACTGCCGATAATATCACAATGAGATTGTTGATTCTGGAGAAATAGATGCAAAAGGTCAAAATATCAAAACGTCAGCTGAAAGAAGATCAGTTCACGTCATTTATGCTTACTGCCAGGCACCAGGTACTGGAGTACTGGCAGTTTATTGTTATTGGACTGGTCGTGTTGGTGCTTTTGATCGTTGGAGTCGTCTATTTTTTCAATGCCCAAACTGCTAAAAAATCAGAGGCCTCTGAAAAGCTTTCGGCGGCTCTGTTGGACTACCGTTCCGGCAGTATGACCACAGCCATAGCGGCCCTCAATGCCGTTGTTACCGACTACGGATCGGAGCCGTCAGCCGAATTTGCCACTTTCCTTCTTGGTAATGCCAATCTGCGCATTCGCAACTACAGCGAAGCGACACGTTTTTTTGAGATGTATCTCGCTAAATATAAGGGAGATTCGTTTCATCGCGCCTCTGCTCAATCGGGTATCGCCGCCGCCGCTGAAAACCAGGGCGACTTCGCAAAAGCCGCCGACGCCTTTGAATCCGCGTATAACGAGGAAAAAGAGGGAGCACAGGCTGGCGACTTCTTGTCGGGGGCTGTTCGCAACCATCTGGCCGCGGGAAACATAGATAGGGCCCGCTCATTCCTCGACATTCTCAAGAAGGATTTCGAAGGAACGGATTTGACCAAGCGGACAATCCGTTTGTTCGCTGAAAAAACTTCCTCTTAACCAAGATCAGGAATCGGTTGGGAGTGCCATGACATCGGGCAAGCCCCTTAAAGTAGCCATTCTCTGGCACATGCACCAGCCGATGTATCGTGAGCCATTTTCAGACAGGCTCGTGCTTCCCTGGGTACGATTCCATGCCCTCAAAGACTATCTCGACATGCCTCTTCTGGCGGCGAAATATGACTCGATTCGAGTCACCTTCAATCTTGTGCCATCCCTTCTTGATCAGATTGAGCTTTATGGAAATGGGGGAACTGATCCGCACTTGGAATTGTCGCGAATAGCCGCCGAGGATCTCAGTGAGTCGCAGAGACGCGATCTGCTGGAGACATTTTTCGCCTGCCCTGCGGCGACAATGATTGACCCATTCGAGCGATATCGCGCGCTTCATCGCAAGGCTCGCGACAGCTACCACCAGAGTATTCTGCCCCGCCTTTTTACAGCGGAAGAACTGCGTGATCTGCAAGTATGGTCAAACCTCGTCTGGATTGACCCGCTCTTTCGGGATCAGGAACCAATACGCTCGTTGTTCGCGAAAGGACATCAATTCACAGAAGAAGAAAAGCACGCCATGCTCGACTGGCAGGCAGGCCTCATGCGACAAATCGTGCCGACCTATCAGCGCCTGTATCGTGATGGGCGCATCGATGTATCCTTCACACCCTACTACCACCCCATATTGCCGCTGGTGTGCGACACCGATGTTGCGCGCGAAGCGGTGCCAAATATCACCCTTCCCGACGTTCGCTTTCGCCATCCTGAGGATGCCGAAAAACAGATACGGATGTCACAGGAAAAATTCGAGTCCTTATTTGGTGCGCCAATGAAGGGGATGTGGCCGTCTGAAGGTTCGGTTTCCACCGATGTTGTCGCCATTGCTGAAAAGCTGGGGATCGAATGGATGGCTACCGACGAGGAGATACTCGCCAATTCATGGAAGAAAGCCGGCCGTGACGTACCCCACAATTTCCAATACCGGGTGCATTCGGCTGGTTCAGTGCGGTTGTTCTTCCGCGATCATGCCCTTTCAGATCGCATCGGGTTTGTTTATTCGGGATGGGAGGCAGGTCGCGCCGTTGAAGATTTTATTTCGACCCTTCAACGAATTCGTCAATCGTCCGAAAAGGAACTCGACCGCACCATCGTGCCGATAATTCTTGATGGTGAAAATGCCTGGGAGTATTTTAGCAATGATGGAGCTGAGTTCTTAGACGAACTCTACCGCCGCTTGAACGATGATCCCTTGATAGAAACTGTCACCATGGCTGAGGCCGCTCGAACGCTTCCGGCTGAACCACTTCCGGCGCTATTCGCTGGTTCATGGATCAATCACAACTTTCGGATATGGATCGGTCACCACGAGGACAACCGCGCCTGGAATCTGCTCGCCCTGACCCGTGACGCCTTGGCCTCTTTCGAACAGGCGAACCCGGGATTCGACCGCGAGCGACTTGCCACCGCTTGGAGGCAAATCTACATCGCCGAAGGATCCGACTGGTGTTGGTGGTATGGTGACGATCACCGAGGAGCCAACAATGCCGAATTTGATGCCATTTATCGTCGGCATCTCGCCGCAGTGTTTGAAACTCTCGGAATCGATGTTCCCGCAGAGATTCGCATTCCGATTCATCGCAAAACCGTTTCGACACTGGTGCTCGCCCCCGAAAACCATGTCACGCCGATCATCGATGGCCGAGTGACCCATTTCTACGAGTGGTCAGGCGCCGGAAGCTATGATTGCAGGCAGGCGGGCACGACCATGCATCGCGTCGAGCGGGTCATCGACCGAGTCCACTTTGCCTATGACACCGAGTTAGTTCAT
>JBBTMW010000084.1:0-11663 GCA_038067995.1 Candidatus Zixiibacteriota bacterium | reverse complement strand
CGTAAAGTTGCGCTGAAATTCCTGCCGGCGCATATGTCGGTGCAGGATGACGTGAAAGCGCGGTTCATCCAGGAGGCAAAAGCCGCTTCGGCGCTGAATCATCCTAACGTCTGCACCATCTACGACATTCTGGAAGCCGATGGCCGCATCTTCATCGCGATGGAGTATGTCGACGGTCAAACACTTCGTGACAAGCGGGGCACGCTCTCCGAGAAGCAGACTCTGGAAATCGCAGCTCAGATCGCCGATGGTCTCGCCGCCGCCCATGAGAAAGGAATCGTCCACCGCGATATCAAATCCGAGAACATTATCATTACCGAAGCGGGCGAGCCTAAGATTTTGGATTTTGGTTTGGCTAAGGGGATTGAATCTGAGATGATGACCAAGCGCGACACCGATGTGCGCACCGTTTCAAAAGAACTTACCCGCGCCGGTAAGATACTTGGCACCGTCAGCTACATGTCCCCCGAGCAGGCCCGAGGTGAGACTCTCGATGCCCGTTCCGATATATTCTCCTTTGGAATCCTTCTCTATCGCATGCTCACTGGAGAGTTTCCCTTTGCGGGAACAACCGATGTATCGACGCTGGCAAAGATTCTTGAGGTTCCCCATGAACCAGCCCGCGTCCGCAATTCCGCTATCCCCCCGGAATTGGAGCGTATTATCGACAAGTGTCTCCGCAAGGAGCCGGGAGATCGCTATCAAAGTACACAGGACCTCGTGGTCGATTTGCGCAATCTCCGGCGTCAGGTCGACAGCGGCGTCACCCAATCATATTCAAAACCCGTGGAAATCCAGCCAAAGAAGATGGTCGTGATGAATTTCGGATGGAAGTCAGGAATCACCATCGCGGCCACTGTCGCTCTCATTCTACTGGGTGTGAACTGGCTGAATTCATCGGACAAAGAGATTGTCCCGACTCTCACTGCTGGCGAAGGCGGGTTGGCCATTATCGGCTTTGAGAATAAGACCGGCGACACTTCTCTGAGCTGGATGAGCGCAGGCCTTCCGGAAATCCTGCTCACCGACCTCGCTCAAAACCCTCAGCTTCGGCTTATCAGTGATCAGCGCCTGCAGGACGCATTAAACAGCAATGACGTACATGTCAGTCATGACGACTACGTTGCGGCGGCGCGCGCACTCGGCGTCTCACAGATGCTGAGCGGTTCCTACTTCAAGATGGGCGATCAGGTGCGCATTGATGCCCGCATTGAGGATGTAGCTTCGGGGCAAATTACGTCTGCGTACAAGGTCGTCGGTCGAGACCCTTTTGGTTTGGTTGACAGCCTCACCCAAAAGATTGCATCATCGTTGAATCTTACGACTAAATCAGATGTCAATGCATCATCCATTCTTTCGTCTTCACCCAAGGCATACAAGCACTATCTGGCTGGAATGAAGCATTTCAACAATTCTGATTTTGAAAATGCTACACCGGAGTTTTTAACGGCTATAGCCGATGATTCTACGTTTGCTCTGCCATATATGCGGCTCGGCATGGCGAATGCATTCCAGGGTCGCATGAAGCCGGCTGGAGACTATCTGACACAGGCCATAAAGTGGCAACACAAACTCCCAGCGAGGGAGCGAGCGCTTCTGGATGTGTATGCCGATGCCTGGCTTCGCAAAAACTGGCGGGATGCTAACACCAAACTTGAATCGTTCGTCAATCAATATCCGGATGATAAAGAGGCCCTGGCAATGCACGGCAGTGTCGTTTTTTCTTTTACCGGAGACACAACAAAGGCCATTCAATCGTTGAATTCTGCCCTCAAACTCGACGCCGATTATCTGGCCGCGCTCGGCGGATTTACGCAGATTTACCTGCGTCTTCAACTTTTTGACAAAGCGATAGAGTATGCCGAAAAGATCCGAGATGCCGCGCCGAATACGCCCGCCGGACATCTTCTCCTCGCCGATCTCCATACGCGGATCGGAAAGCTTGATGCGTCGGTTGGCGAATATCAAACAGTCTTGTCGCTGGCTCCCCGAACCGGTTCTGCGCTGGAAGGACTCTCCCAAATCTATGTGTACAAACGGCAGTTCGATAGTAGCCGACACTATCTGGAAAGGCTTCGAGAAGAGTTCAGCAACGACAATGCCTGGGTACGACGATACTACAAGGCGCTTGCTAATGTCGACAACTGGGAAGGGAAATTCGCCTCCGCCTTAAAGAAACACTTTAAGGCTCTGGAGTATGCCATTAGATCGCATGACAGCACTGATATTGCCAATACCTATTCGAACATTGCCACGATGTTCGAGCGTTTGGAACAGCCAGACAGCGCAGTTCGTTATGCCGGCATAGGGTACAATTATTCATCCAGCGGCTTCGGAACAGGGATCAATTATGCTTTTACACTTGCAGAACTTAAGCCGCAACTTGCCGACTCTGCCACCGCTATTTTCAAGACTCAGGCCAATGAACTCAAAGCACGCCTGCCTCAGACAATGTGGGGACTTATAGACGCTCTTGAAGAACTCTTTGAAGGGTCTAAGGCTCACGATTCAACGAGGATGATCTCGGCACTACGAAATTTAGATGACCCAAGTATGAATCCTGCGCCGGAAAATCGCCGAGAGTTGGCCCGCCTGCTCATTGAGCATAATGAAAGCCGCGAAGGAATCGCCCAGTACGATTCCTCGTTCGCCTCAGAGAAGTATATCCTTTCCGGTTATGAATATCCCATGTATCTCTACTATGTCGGCAAGGCATGGGAAGACTTGGGAGACAAGGCAAAAGCTCGCAAGTTGTACGAAGAGATGCTGTCTTATTGGGGTGAGCCTGAGTACGAACTGAAAGAAATCCGCGATGCCCGAGCGAGACTCAAACGACTCAAAGCATCCTGACTGATCGCCTCTCCCTGTTGTTCTCCCTTCTTTGTCCTGTTTGTGACTATTGACCATGGTCAAGCAATTACCGTAGTTAGATATCTTAATTCCAAAATCGACATCATAATATTCGCGGTTTGTTGGTGTTGTACCTCTCCACCCATTCAGTTCACTCTGCCGATTTCCGATAGGAGTAGCAGAAAGATACATCGGCGAAGTGAGCATCAGACCGCCTCCCTTGATGCTCCAGTCGAAAGCATTGCAAAACGGCACAAATTGAAGGAGTTCAGTTCATGGATACTCGAGAAATCGACAACGCGATCGGCGCGCATGGCCTCTGGAAAACGCGTCTCAAAGTGGCGATTGATACTGGAAAGCTTGATGCTTCTCCCTCGGAAATCAAGATGAATAATCACTGTGCATTTGGCAAATGGCTGTATGGTTCATCGCTCACCGCTCAGGACAAAGCATCGAAGCACTATCTCACCATATCCGAGCTACACAGTCAGTTTCACAAGATTGCTGCCCAAATCGCTGAACTCGCGCTGGCTGGTAGAAAAGCTGAAGCTGAAACATTGCTCTCCCACAAAGGAGAGTTCGCAACCGTATCGGCTAAGCTGACTTCAGCCTTGATGGATTGGAAAAAAAGCCAGACGCCCGCCTTGGTAAAGTAGTTCGCATTTATATCCTATCGAATTTGAGCCAAGGTCCCCAACACCATCCGCCGCGCTTTGCGGCGGGTGGCGCTTACACTTCGCTCAATATCACTCCCGCCAAAACAATAACCGACCCTACCACAAACACCAATCCGACTGTCTCTCCCAAAAATAACCACGCAACCGCGGTAGCTATAACCGGCTGAACATTGTGAATCACGGCCACGCGCGAAGCATCAATGTATTTTATCAGCCAGTAGACCAGCACATAGACGACAATCGAAATGCCGATAGCCATGAATGCAATCGATCCCCACACCCCGACAGGAACCTGTGAATAGTCCGTCCCCATTGCAAGCCAGAATCCAAAAGGGGCGTATAGGAGTGAACCAAACGAGAGCGCATAGGCCGTCACCCTCAAGGCGCCATATTTTTGCACCAGTGGACGTCCGAGAACAACATAGACTGCCCAGGCGCACACCGAGATGAACAAAATGACATCCCCAGTGAGAGTGGCGGCGTCGCCGCTCTTTGCGGCCGAGGCCACAATGACAATTGCGCCTGCCACTGCCAGAACGATTCCGCCGATTCGCCGCCAATTGAAAAGCTCCTTCCCCAATACCAGCGAAAAGAGATATATCCACGCCGGTTGGGTGGCATACATGATAGCCCCATGACTGGCGGCGGTCATCGATTGCCCCACAAGAAAAAACAGCTGATTGAGGCCGATAATGAGTACGCCGAGAGCGAGGATGACCCACATATCTTTTCGCTCGATAGGAGGAGTCATTTTTTTGTAGCGAGTGAGGCCAAACAAAATCGTTCCGGCCAACAGAAACCGGAAAAAAGCAAAGACAAAGGGATCGATATTGGTGAGTCCGTAGCGAGCGATAGGATAGGAGATTGAGCCGAGGATTTGCACGATGCAAATCCCCAGCACCAACTCAGATTTTGATGGGTGTGTCACACGTCGGCCTTGGCTGAAGGCGCATCCAACAGCCGATTATTTCTTTGCCGCCGCCGCAACTTCAAACGGCAGAGCCGCGGCAGTGCGACAACCGTTCTCAAAGTCGACAACGCGGAAACATTCGTTGGGGGAATGGGCGCGGTTGTCGTTCTGACCGAATCCGATAAGAAGTGTATCAAGCCCCAGAAGGCGCTTGAAATCTCCGACCACCGGAATCGACCCCCCTTCCTTGAAATAAACAGGAGTCTTCCCAAATCCGGTCTTAATCGCCTTTGACGCCGCTCCAAGCCAGGGACCTTTCGGGTCTATTGCGACCGCTCGTGATCCACCCCGTTTGGCGAGTTTGATTTTCACTGATTTTGGCGCGAGCCTGTTGAGATGCTTTTCAAGGCTGGCAAGCACTTTGACAGGATCCATATCGGGAACGAGTCGCATAGTGATCTTGGCTGAGGCCATCGAAGGGATGATGGTCTTGCCGCCTTCCCCCTGATAACCGCCGGTGATGCCGTTGATATCAAGAGTCGGCCGCACCCATGAACGTTCAAAGGTGGAGAAGCCCTTCTCCCCTTGCAATGCCGATACACCAAGCTCTTTCTTGTAGGCCGCTTCTTTATACGGAAGTTTCTTAAATTGCTCTTTCTCCCACTTGCTCGGCGGTTTCACATCTCTATAGAACCCGGGGATGGTAACGCGGCCGTTCTTATCGTGGAGTTGCGCTACAAGAGCGCAGAGAGTGTTGACCGGGTTTGCAATCGCTCCACCAAACGTGCCGGAATGGACATCGCGATTGGGACCATAGACATATAATTCCGCCGCGGCCAGACCGCGAAGACCCATCGTGATAGCTGGCATCGTATTGCTGAACTGGGCAGTGTCAGAAACCACTGCGACATCAGCTTTGAGCATGGCTTTGTTTTCTTTGAGAAAATCAACCAGATTGGGCGAGCCGATCTCCTCTTCTCCTTCGATGATGAATTTGATATTGACGGGGAACTGCCCCCCGGCTTTTAAGATTGCTTCCATCCCTTTGACATGGGCAAAGACCTGCCCTTTATCATCCACCGAACCGCGCGCATAGATATAGCCATCACGAATCGTGGCCTCGAATGGCTGAGACTCCCACAGTTCATACGGCTCCGGAGGTTGGACATCATAATGACCGTAGTATAGAATGGTGGGCAATTTCGGAGAGACGATGAACTCTGCGTACAGAACGGGGTGGCGCTTGGTCGGAAAGATGCGCGTCGCAAACCCTATATTTTTCAGATATTGATCGAGCCAGTTGCAACAGGCGATGACGTCGTCCTTGTGTTGGCTCTGTGCCGACACCGAGGGGAACCGCAGGAAGGAAAATAAATCATTCATTCTCCCCTGCTTTGTCTGTGCAAGATATTCAAAGGCGCTCATATCAATCCTTTCCTGGTACACGATTACCGACTGTTAACAAGGCCGCAAATATAGACGGCGCAACATAGCTTGTAAAGTCTTTGCCTTTTGTAGGGCGGGTCCGTCCTCGAACCCACCGATTGGTACAGTTGCAGGTGGATAGAAAATGGCGGCATTGAAGACAATGTCGCCCTACTCAAGAGAATAAGACTGGATTCCCGCCTGCGCGGGAATGACAGAAGTGGGGCTGGAATGACAGAAGAAATGGGTAGTCCACCGCTGTGCGGTGGGTTGAAAATGTGGCCAAAATACAAAATCGACGAAATGTGTTTCGGTACGTCGTGTCCCGCCAAAGGCGGGAGACACGATTGCTTTATGTCAGTACGGTAACTTACGGATAGATAATGCATCTCGTCTGCGCTCGATGCGACGCTACGCGTGGCATAAAATAAACTGTTCTCATTAGAACTTTTTCAACAGCCCCTTTAGCGGTGTGATACAGTTTGTAACAGGCTACGATGATCGGTGTTCGGTGAACCATGCGGTTGGATCTTCGGCGAAGCGAAGGCATGATTTCAGAAGTCTGGCGTGCATAGTTTCTTCATCAATGAGCCAGCGATAAAACTTGCGAACATGCTCGTTGTCGGACTTTTCAAGTTGCTCGGCGTAGAACTCTTCGGCGCCATTCTCGAATTTGAGAGCGAACTCATAAGCCTCAACGTCAGACGCGGTCGGCGTGATTTCATCTTTCAGTTGCTTGAGGCGGGCATTGAAAGAGGCCAGCTTTTCCTCGGCGTTCGAAATACCGGCGTCGAAGAGCTTTTGGCCATCGGTGTCGGTGATGGAATCGATAAACTCTTTGATATGCGCGATGTGCTTATCTTCTTCTTTGGCCAGAAACTCGAATGTCTGGCGGGCGAGCTTGCTCTTGGTATTCGCGGCGGCATCAAGAAATGACTGACGCCCCTCCTGCTCAAGCCGGAGCGCGACCGCAAGGGGTTCTAACAACGCGGCATGCTTTTCGGGTGACATATGGACAAAGATAGGTAGTGAATTACGGTTTAGCAACTGGGGGAAAATGACTATCAGAAATCACGGCGCTTCAGAATTTCATTCGCGGCCATATAGACAGCAACCATAAACGCCGCCGATGATGCTATCGCCCACCACTCGAACGATGTTCCTTCCAATGCCCACTTCGTTATCTGCTCCTCGATTTCAATTGGCTTTGGAACTATCCAGTAGAGCGTATCGATCATGATCGACAGCATTTTTGAATCGAAAAAGGCTTTGATTGATTCCCGTCCGGTCAAGACCAGTTGCATGACCCAAACTATGAAAGTGACTACTATTGCTGATGTCCCCGACCCCAGCGCCAACACAGCGCAGAGCGAGACCGAATACCATATCGCAAAAAGCAAAGCCGCCGTTGGAAGCAGTACCAGCCAGCGAAATTCAAAGACGCCGTGAACTGACTGTCCGGTCAGCAAGAGCGCCAACCCCGCAATCGCCAGAATGGAGGCGTAGACGATGAGAATCGATCCCACCTTGTCCCACAAGAGTCCAGTCCTCGATAACGGTTTGGATACATAGAAATCGGCTCTCCCCTTTTCAAACATAGAGGGGATAATTCCGGCTGTGCTCATCGTCATGAGGAAGACCAGAAACTGAAGCGACCCGCTGAGAAGTTTCAGAACAATCATTGACAATATCTGTTCGGCAGGCGCATCCATAATGGCGTCATCGCCGGTTTTAATGTCGATATGCCCGCTCGCCATGACGCCAAGAATGCCGCCGATGATGATCAGCGCGAAGACCCATGCCATTTTCTGTGACTTGAGTTCGGCAAATGTGTCCTGTAGCAATCCCCGCATGGATTAGATCTCCCTCTGCCGTGGAGGTTCTGCGGCTACGGTCTCTATGAAGGATTGTTCAAGTGACACTTTAAGTGGCTGGACAGCCCTGATGGAAACTTTCTTGATTCGCAGAAGGTCGATCAGGTCGTTGATCTTATCAGAATCGGACATCTCGATGACCATCGACGAGGTCGTAATCGAAAGACGTTTGCCTATCTCCGATGGGATATCGATTAGGAGATTGCCGAAATCGGCGTCGATCTGATACTGGGTTCCGCGCGTTGTCAGGTCAGATACCGTGCCGGTCTTGATAAGTCGGCCATGATTGAGAATCGCAACGCGGTCGGCTATGTTTTCAATCTCGGCCAAAAGATGCGAGTTGACAATTATCGTCTTCCCCTTGTTTTTCAATTCGGCCATGATATTTCGAATCTCGATCTTTCCCACCGGGTCGATACCGTCGGTTGGTTCGTCAAGAAAGAGAATATCGGGATCGCAAATCAGCGCCTGTGCCAATCCAACCCGCTGGCTCATCCCTTTGGAATATTTCTTGATTGGCGTATCCCCCCAGCGTTCCATCCCCACCATGTTGAGCAAAATATCGAGGCGTGAATCGATATCCGATTCGCTCATGCCATAGAGCCTGCCGGTGAATTTCAACAGTCCATAGCCGGTGAGATGGGGCGGGAAACGATGATTTTCCGGCAGGTAACCGACCTTTTCTCGGGAATGGGGGTCAGAGGATTTCATGCCGTCGAGGAGAGCCGTCCCGGCGGTAGCGCTGACTATTCCGAGAAGAATCTTGAAGAGCGTCGTTTTACCTGCGCCGTTTGGACCAAGAAGTCCGAATATCTCCCCTCGTTGAACTGAGAGGGAAACATCATTCAAGGCCACAATCCCCCCCTTTTTCATGCGGGGGTTATAGACTTTGGTCAGCTCTATGACGTCAATGATATTCATGTCTGTTTCCGCGCCATGTCCCATCAGACGAGTTGGGGAGGCGCAATGTTTCAGTTATTGAATAATGAATGGATTAAGCGGGGTGGTGGCAAGTTTGAGGAATAAGGACGATTGGTTTCAAAAAAAAGCCGGCGAAGGGACTCGAACCCCCGACCCTCTGATTACAAATCAGAAGCTCTACCAACTGAGCTACGCCGGCTTAGAATAGGCAAGATATATGATTATTGCAGGGGGTCAAGCTGTCTTGTTAGAGTGTGGGTACGGGGTGAACCCGCCAATTCTTATCCGGCGTAGGTCGGCGTTCCGGTTTCCGCGAAAGCGGAAAGAGAAACCCGACAATCTTTCCCCGCACAATTGTCGGGTTTCTCGCTCGATTCGCTTCGCTCGTCTCGTTCGGAACCCGACCTACAAAATAGATGGCAGGTCTGAAGACAAACCTGCCCTACTTAAAGACAAAGATGTCATCTCACCCCTTCCGCTTCCAGCGGACACCCTGCGCCGTATCCTCAAGAATAATTCCCTTGGCGAGCAGTTCCTGACGAATTCGGTCGGCCTCAGCGAAATCTTTGCGTTTCTTAGCGTCAGTACGAGCTTGAATCGCCACCTCAATATCGGCGTCGAGCGATTCGGTCGCTTTGGCAAAATTAAGCACGGTATCAAACTTTCGCACTAATGTAAGGGCGGCATCACGTTCCACTACTGACAACTTATTCTCGGCTTTCAGGCGGTTGATATCGCGAATAAAATCAAAGACCACTCCAAGCGATCCGGAGATATTCAGGTCGTCATCGAGATTCTCCTCGAACCCCTGCGCCGCGTTTTTGCAGAACTCCTCCGCCAGCCCGGAGCTTGTACCCCCGGGATAGGTTTCGAGATTGGCGATAAAATCATTGTAGCGCTCAAGCGCCGCCGCCGAGCCATCAAGACCCGACATCGTGAAATTCATCTGCATCCGGTAATGGGTAGAGATGAGAAGACAGCGGACAGATTTGCCGGAGTATCCTTTGGCAAGCAAATCGCGCAAGGTGTAAAAATTGTTGAGCGACTTGGCCATCTTCCGGCCTTCGACCAGGAGATGCTCGCTGTGCATCCAGTAATTGACAAAAGGATGCCCCGTCGCACCTTCGCTCTGGGCGATTTCGTTTTCGTGGTGCGGAAAAATGTTGTCGACCCCGCCGGTGTGAATGTCAAAATGTTCGCCGAGATATTTCATCGACATCGCGGAGCATTCGATATGCCAGCCCGGCCTACCTTTGCCGAGTTCCGTTTCCCAGAAAATGTCGCCGTCTTTGGCATCCCATTTTTTCCATAGGGCAAAATCGGAAACGGTCTCCTTGGCATATTCATCTGAAGCCACTCTCGCTCCCGGCTTCAGCCCTTCCATATCAAGTCTGGCGAGTTTGCCATACTTGGGGAACTGCCCGATCTTGAAATAGTAGTCACCGTTGGCTTCGTAAGCCATCCCCCGTGCCACCAGCTTCTTGATAATCTCCACCATCTCAGCAATATGATCGGTGGCGGCGGGATACATCTCGGCCCGTTCGCATCCGAGTGTGTCGAGATCCTCGAAAAATGCCTGGATATATTTGGCGGTGAATTCTTTGAGGGGTGTTTTCGACTGGGTCGACTTTTTGATAATCTTGTCGTCGATATCGGTCAGGTTCATGACATGGGTAAGCTCGTACCCTTTGTATTTGAGATAGCGGCGAAGGAGATCTTCAAAAATGAAGGTGCGAAAATTGCCGATATGCGCAAAGTCATGAACCGTCGGCCCGCAGGTATACATGCGGACTTTCCCCGGGTCGATAGGCTTGAACTCTTCGACCTTGTTCGAGAATGTGTTTTTGAACCTGAGCGCCATAGATTACAACGACGTAAATGAATCGACCGTTTTTTTATCCAATTTCTTGATAACCTCGGTAATAAGCTTGACCGTATTATCATAATCGGCACGATTCATAATTGCATTATGGCTGTGGACATACCGCACCGGCGGCCCGACCACGATTGTCGGAACCCCCGCCCGGCTGATATGAATTCGTCCGCCATCGGTACTTCCGCCTGTCATGGTGGAAAAATGGTACGGGATTTTCTTCTGCTCGGCGGTCTGGACAATAAAATCGCGCAAACGGGTATTTGGAATCATGTGGAAATCGAGAAGGAGAATCGAGGGACCTCCGCCAAGACGCTCGGTTTTCTTGGTCGTCTCGGGCGGAACATCGAGGGCAATGCCGGTATCGACGACGATACAGAGATCGGGGTCGGCTATATGCGAAAGAGTCTGCGCTCCGCGAAGGCCGACCTCCTCCTGTACCGAGGCGGCGCCCAAAATAGTATTGGGGTGTTTGGTCGCTTTGAAGTTGCGTAGAACATCAACGACCACCGCGCAAGCCATGCGGTTATCGAACGCCTTGGCCATGTACATGCCCGGATTTCCAAGAATCGTAAATTTGCTGTCCGGCACAATCGGGTCGCCGGGTTTGATGCCAAGCTTCTTTTTCACGTCGAATTTGGGACCGACGCCGACATCTATAAACATCTCTTTCGGGTCGATGACCTTTTCCCGTTCGGCAGGAGTCAGAATATGCGGGGGCTTGGAACCGACAACGCCCAGCACCGGTCCTTTGCTTGTGAGAATCTTCATTCGCTGTCCGAGAGCGACGTGCCCCCACCAGCCGCCGATGGGAAGAAACTTGATGTAGCCGTCGGGATTGATCTCTCTGACCATGAAGCCGACTTCATCCATGTGACCGACAACCATCACTCGGGGATTGTCAGCAGTGCCGCGTTTGACGCCCATGACCGATCCGAGTTTGTCATGTTCGACTCTATTCGTGAGTGGTTTGAGTTCACGCGCCATAATTCGGCGCACATCAAGCTCGTGTCCGGAGATGCCGTTGGCCTCGGTTAGTTCACGAAGCAGTTGTTCAGTCTTATCCATATAAATTCTCCTCAGACACTGATTATTCGAATTATAGTCGGGTCAATGCCCCGCACCGGCAGGAA
>JBBTMW010000083.1:0-6098 GCA_038067995.1 Candidatus Zixiibacteriota bacterium | reverse complement strand
ATTCCCCGCCTGGCGGTAGCACAGTTTGTCGCCTGTCTCACGGTCAGCGTTTCGATAATAGAATCGATACCGATCACCCTTATTGATTGCTCCGCAGGCATTGTCGTCTTAGCGGCCCTCTTTGACCTTCTCAGTGGAACCGCTCTGCCGCGAAGGATACCGCCGCTTGTCGGTTTGTTTCTTCTTCTTACGAGTGCTGTTGCCGTCTCGGCGGTCTTCGGATATAGCGCCATCAACGGCGTCACCCCGGTCATTAAGCAACTTCTGCTCATCGTCATGCTGTGTAGCCTTTACCACCTGGCAAAGCGGATAGGAGTCCGGTTTCTGCTGATGCTGTTTCTCGCGTGTGTCGCCCTCCACGCCATGTATGTAGCCATGCCGTACATTGCGAGCGGCGGGCGAATACGATCTTTTGGATTATCTGAGGCGTCGTTTGATGATATCTCAATGTTCGCTCTACCGATATCGCTGGCATTTTTTCTCTGGGAGGCACATCCGCGCCGATGGCTTTATCTTACAGCAGGACTTCTCTCAACGCTTGGTCTCGTTGCCACCCAGTCCCGCGCTCCGATAGTTTTTTGCGCCATCGGCACGGTCGCTGTCATTCTCGCAAGTCTCTGGTCGTCAAAACGCACAGCGAGTGTGAAGGGGGCCGGAGTCTATTCGTACGTGCGGCGACGGATTGGTCGTATCATGCTGGTCATAACATTAGCGGCGGTACTCTTGACTCTCTTTTTGCCGTCGGTTTTTTCAACGGCCTTTTCCCGGTTCAGTCATCTCATCGATGGCCGTCTTGGGGAAACTATCTTTCTGCGGGCGACGCTCTGGAAGGCGGCCTTAATAGCCTTTCTTGACCATCCTTTGCTCGGAATCGGAGCCGGGAGTTTTCGCTTTATCAAAGAGATGTATCCGGGGCTGACGCTCGATCCGGTTTATTTTTGGGTACGTGGATTTTCAGCCCACAACCTCTTTTTCCATTATCTGGCGGAGACCGGAATAGTCGGCGCTTCCATGCTGGTCTTGTTATTCTGGAAGACCTTCTCCCTGTCGAGAAAAGTTTGGCGAAGTACTAATAGTGATAATGCCAAAGGAAAGCAGATGGCGGTAAGTCTTGCTCTCTATGTAGTCGGCGGCCTGCTCTTGTTCTCGACCTTCATCGACGCCGGATGGATGTGGGGGCAGACATCGTACGTTTTTGTATTTTTTGCGGCACTCATCTCGCGCCACTTCGTCGATGCTACCGAACCCACCGTTTAAGGGCTTGTTGACAAAGCGTGGGTTTTGCGAAAAAAGAACCTTGTCTTTCCTGCCAAGCGTAGCGCGAGCCGGAACCCATCTTGTCTTACAAAGAGTTGGATGGATTCCCTGGTCAAGCCGGGGAATGACATTATTGAGTGTGTATAGTAAACTTGAAGGGTTTTTCAACTAGTCCTAAGGCATGACCTTGTGGGTCACCATGGCTGAGGCCTGAGCCGTCGGAAAGATGACAACCTCCGCGATCTGCACATGCGGGGGGCGCGAGGCAATCCAAACAGCCGTTTCGGCGATATCTTTTCCACGCAGAGGCTCGTAACCAACATAAGCCTTGTCCGCTCGCTCTTTGTCGCCGTAGAAACGAACAACTGAAAAATCGGTCTGCACCAGACCGGGATCAATCGTCGATACTCTTAGGGGGGTGTCGACCAGATCGAGCCTCATCCCCTTGGTGATAGCGTCGACGGCGTGTTTCGTTGCACAATAGACGTTTCCTGCGGGATAGACTTCGTGGCCGGCAATTGAGCCAATATTGATGATGTGGCCATTGCCGCGGGAGACCATTCCCGGAATAATCGCCCTGCTCACATATAAGAGTCCCTTGATATTGGTGTCGATCATCTCGTCCCAGCCGTCGATGTTCCCTTCGTGCAGTTTGTCGAGTCCACGGCCGAGACCGGCATTATTGAGGAGAATATCGATCTCTTTCCAGCTTGGGGCCAAAGATTCGATAGCCTTTTGGACAGTCGCGCGGTTGCGGATATCCAGTTCTATAATGTGCGCTGGACCGGATAGCTCTTTGACCAGTGCGGCGAGTTTCTCAGACCTCCGGGCAACCAGAATTACTTTGGCTCCGGCCGATGAGAACTCCTTTGCGCAGGCCGCGCCTATTCCCGATGAGGCGCCGGTAATGAACACGATCTTATCTTTGAGAGCTGACATCAATTTTCTCCTGATTTAGCGTCTGTTTCTCAATCTAACCAGACAGCAACCTCCCGTCAATTCGAAGCCTGCAGGATATGACTAATACTCCTTCAAACGGTCTCAGAGTACATATGAATGATTGGCGGTGATAAGACTCTATAATGTGACATCCGGAAAAGAGCTAAACAATCGATACCAAAAGGCCGGATATGGGGAGATTCCCACAGTTTTCCCCCTGAGAATGTTCAATTCCTGAGCAAGGGACTGTTCATGGCTGTTAAGATGCTGGTAGGCAAGGTGCGTTTTGTGCGCAATTGAAACAGCGGGCAGGCAAGGGGATGGCACAGAGCGTGCAGTCTGTTATGGTTGAAATGACCTCTTTTGACCAGAAAAACGGAGGGTTATCGATGACGCCGTCCAAACAAAAACGCGCCCCGATGGGGATGCCGCGCAAGAATTATTGGCATCTCTATAGCCTGCAAACGCTTGATTCAGAGAAGCTTGCGAGAATCGTCAACAAGATTCTCCGACGCGAATTCCACCTCGTTAAATAATCCCAGCCAGGGTCGGGGCTTGACAGCCCTGGCCTCTGGCTATACGTTTACCCACTTGGCCAGCAGGTTTTCGGATCGGCACACTGCCGTTTCGATTTTGGTCCTGCCGCCGATAAAGGCCTACAGGGATGTGGAAAAAGAGAATTAGATTCAGCATACACAGCGAGTCGGCTGGCAACGAAACCGGCCTTCGCGAAATCAGCCTTCCGGTGCCGGTGGTCTTCGCCGCGGCCGGAGCGCTGGGTGTCATGGTGCTTGTCACCGGATTTTCCGTTTTCGGAATAATCTCCGCCCGTTTGGCTCATATTGAGCTTCAAACCTTGCGGGCAGAAACTACCGAGCTTTCTGACAAGTACGACGAACTTCGGAGCGACATGGCCGAGGTCGAGAACCGCTATCAGGATCTTGTTCAGAAAGAGATGACTATCCGTTCCATTTTTGGCCTCCCTGAGATCGAGGTCGAAAATCGCGGCCTGGGTATCGGTGGCCCGGCCCCTCTTGCCGTTGACAGTCTTAACGAAGGGGACCGCATAGCCATTGAGACAGAGTTGTCGGTCGACCGTCTCCTGAAACTGGCTGATTTTGAAAAAGAGAAATTCACTGAAATCGAATCGGCTCTGCTTAAGCGAAAAGAGCGCGTCGATCATACCCCGTCGATCTGGCCGACACGCGGTCATCTTTCTCGCGGCTATGGCATGCACCACGATCCGTTTACCGGCGTGAAACAGATGCACCGCGGCCTTGATATCGCCAATCGTATTGGCACGCCTATTCTGGCGACTGCTAATGGAAAAGTTGTCGGCGTTACGTTTGAGGGGGGACACGGCAAATACATTACTATTGATCACGGCTATGGCTATTCGTCGCGATACGCACATCTCTCGGAGTTCAGAGTCAAGGTTGGCCAGCAGGTCAAGCGCGGTCAGGTCATCGGCCTGATGGGTTCGACCGGCTATTCAACAGGGCCGCACCTGCATTATGAGGTCATGAAGAGTGGTCAGGAGATCAATCCCATGGACTTCATCGTCAACACCAGAGATCTCCCCTTCTCAAAACTCGTGCAGTAATACCGGCACGGTTTCGTTTTCCATCATAATTCCCCTTTTCTCCCTTTTGGTGAATAACTGGCCAGTATACAAAATTGAAGACGAGTGTGTTGCGGTACGTCGCATCGAGCGGAGACGAGATGCGCTTACTTTCAACCGCTTGGCAGAATCCACTTGGGATTCGTCTCTCCCGCCCACGGTGTGACACGACACAGTACCGTGGGTTTTTCAACAGTCTTCCCCGTTTCAGTCTGAATCGCTTTTTCAATTCATTCATGCCCCTATCATGCTGGGTTATGTTTTTGCCCTAACCGGCCGATACATCAATACGTTGACTCATTTCCGCGAGGGGACTTACGCCAGGTGAAAGCAGTAGAAAAAACGCATCAAGTCGAGACATCATCTCTCCACCGCGAAGCGGTTCCTGACGGCCAGGCCGACAAATGGCTTGAAATCTTTTCGATCTTCATCCACGATCTGGAATCGCCGTTGGCCTCAATGAAATATCTCCTCAAGCTGATCGAATCGGGCAAGCTGAATCTGAATGACCCGATTCATGCCCGCATGGTGGCGTCATCCCGAATAGCCGTCGACAGGGCCGAATCGATTCTTTATGATGTTCTCTCGGTTGCCAAATCAGGGCAAGCCGGTCTTCCGGTGACCCTGTCTTCGGTCAACGCCGATGAGATCATTCGTGAGGTTGTCACTCTTGCTCAGGGTTCTGCCGCCGAAAGAGATGTCGCCGTGACGGCCGTCCCCTCCGGTTCTCGCTGTCAGGTGAGCGCCGACCCGGCTTTGCTGAGACGTGTTCTGGATAATCTGCTCTACAATGCCATTCGCCATACGCCCGGCGGTGGAAGTATCCAGGTGTACGCCGAGCAGGGGGAGAACTCGGTATTCATCTCTGTAAAAGACTCCGGTCCGGGTCTCGGGGATGTCGATCACGCCTCGCTGTTTGACAAGTATGGTCAGGTGCAGGCGCGACTCGATGGCAATCACCGCGGTGTCGGTCTGGGATTATATTTTTGCAAATTAGCCGCCACCGGCATGGGGGGAACGGTTCTCGCCGATGATCACGCCGAAGGGGGAGCTGTTTTTTCAATAAAACTTCAGAAGATCACGGGAGAGAAGATATGAGCATGAAACTCGACGCCGAGTCGTACCTAAAATCCGGCTCCAATGAACTGCGGGTGCTGGAATATCGCACCTGCGGTATGTCGTTCGGCATTAACATCCTCAAGGTAAACAAGATTGTTTCCAACCTGGAGGATTTCACATCGGTGCCGGAATCACATCCGGCGGTGAAGGGGATGTTCAAGGATATGAACCGCCTCGTTCCCGTGGTCGATCTGGCTGAATTTCTCGGAGTTCAGTGCGAATCCAAACGACTCAACAAAGTGATAGTCACCGAATTCTTCGGAATGCAGACCGGACTCTGGGTAGATCGGATCGACTGGATCCACCATTTCCGATGGGAGCATGTCATCGATGCCCAGGACGTCTTTTCGGGCATCAACCAGAGATATGTCATCGGCATCGTGAAACCGACCGAGGACCACATGGTGCTCCTTCTCGATTACGAAACCATCCTTCTTGATCTCTGCCCAAACCTTGCCAGTAAGAATACTAACGTGCCGGCTGGCGCTCATGCCGGTTTCCAGGATAAGCGGGTGCTAGTGGCTGAGGATTCCCCGGCCGTGCGGCTGATGCTTGTTGATCAGATTACCAAGCAGGGAGGGATCGTGGTGGAGGCAACTGACGGCAAGCACGCCTGGGATCAGTTCACCAAACAGCACTTCGATCTTGTGATTTCGGATGTCGAGATGCCGCAGGTCGATGGACTTGCGCTCACCCTCAATATTCGCCAGTCTGATCGCCCCAACACGCCGGTGATTGTCTATTCATCGATTGGGGATGTTGGCATGAAGGCTCGAGCGGCATTCTTGAAAGCCGACGCCCATATTACCAAGCTCAACTTTGAGGAGCTGATGCAGGTCGCCGAAACACTAATGCGCGGCGAGAAGCTGATTCACACCGGCTTTGAAGACATTGCCGAACTGGAAGTGACGACGACCGTCCCGGTTTGATTGAACGATAGATTTGATTGTGAACGCCGATGTGCAGTCGGCGTTTTTTTATTATTCGGTTCAGATGAAGCTGTTCCTCACGGATACCAGTCGAGATTACTGCGCAATGTCACCGATGAGTCGGTGATCTTTCCTCCGAGAAGTATCAGAGTCGAGTCGATCCACTCAATCACCGAATCCTTCTGCGCCCCTTCAATCAACCTTCCCCAATGCATCATGCGGTATAAAATCGG
>JBBTMW010000082.1:0-5479 GCA_038067995.1 Candidatus Zixiibacteriota bacterium | reverse complement strand
GTATCTGCGACAGGAGGGATTACTAAATTTGCTAGCAAAGGACTAACAAAAGCAGCCTTCTCACAGACTCCAAAGGGAGCCATTATTGGTCCTCGAAATACTATAGGCGGAGCGTTTGCCCGAACGTATTCAGGATGTCCCTGATGATGTCCTCAATTTCATAGAGGAGCATCATGGTACTATGGTCATGAATTTTTTCTATCAAAAGGCCGTTCAGATGGGCGAAGAAGACGTCACCGAAGACAAGTTCCGCTACCCCGGTCCTCGTCCGCAAACGCGCGAGTCGGCTATAACCATGCTCGCCGACGGCGTTGAGGCGGCCAGTCGCACCCTCGACGACCCCAAACCGGCGCGAATCCACCACTTGATTCAGCGAATTATCAACGAGCGATTCCAGTCGGGAGAACTTGAGGAATGTCCGCTGACGCTTCGCGACCTCGCCCGTATTCGCGAGGCCTTCGCACAGGTGCTTATCGGCGCCTTTCATCATCGGGTCGTCTATCCAAAACGGGAGACCGAAACGCGATGACACTCGCAATCTATAAAGACGTTCCCGGCACAATTCCGAGTGGTCGACTGCGACGCCTGTTCACGGCCGTGACTGCCGGGGAAAAACGATCTCAGAAACCCGGACGGGTGAACCTCATATTTACATCCCCCCGTGCTATCCGATCGCTCAACGCCACTTGGCGGGGCAAAAACAAAGTTACCGATGTATTGTCGTTTACTATTGACGAGACTCCGACACGAAACGAAGTATTTGGCGAAGTATATATTTGCAGTCAGGTAGCCAGGATACAGGCCAAGGAATACGACGGAACGCTCGACAGCGAATTCCTGCGTCTGGCCTGCCATGGCTTTCTGCACCTTTTTGGCCATGACCATCATCGTGCAAGCGAGGCGCGACGTATGCGACTGCGCGAAGTGCGCTATCTTAAGGGAATTACGGAGGTTTACTACTAATGTCTGAGTTCTTTTTTGGCTTTGTGATTCTCTTTTGCCTTTCAACCGGGTACGTCGTATCGCTGTACGCTCTGGCCTTTTATCTCGATCCGGAGGAAGCGCAAAAAAAGATACCGCCGCACAATCGCGTTCAGCGCCGGATTTTGGAACATCTGTCCGAAGACGCACGCGCCTTTCGGCAACTCGCGATAGTCTACAAGTCATTCGTTCTCATAGTGTGCAGCGCTTCGGTCATTCACCTGTTCCGGCAACTTGAGGTAGAAGTCGTCTATGGCGTTTCGAGTGTTGTGGGACTGGCATTGGTATGGTCGCTTTATTTGTTCATTGTTGAATATCTTCCCCGACGCATCTCCCGCAATGTCGTTGCTGAAGGAAGACTCAGGCACTTCTGGGCGATTACGCTCGTCTACCTCGTCTTTTTTCCGGTCGTGCGGATGTATCGCCATCGCGGGGCGAGAGCGCGAGATGATCAAGAGGCGCAAGAAGTTGATAGAGAGGAAATTGTCGGGCGCGCCATTGAGACTCTGGCCGACGAAGCGGGAATCGGGGAATCGATTGTCGAGCAGGAAGAAAAGGAGATGATCGGGCAGATCTTTCGTCTCGACGACACGACCGTTCGTGAAATCATGGTTCCCCGCATGGATGTCGTGGCTATCAGCAAAGACATGGCTTTCCGCGAGATTCGCTCACTGGTTCAAAAGGATGGACATTCCCGCTATCCGGTTTTTGACGGTTCAATTGAGAAGATCATTGGTCTGATCTATGTGAAAGACCTCTTTAACAACATGCCCGAGCCGGGTGAGGAGTTTACGATCTCAAAATTTCTCCGACCGGTCTTTCTTGTTCCTGAAACAAAGATCATCGGCGATTTACTTCGCGAATTTCGCAATCGCCGCCAGCATATCGCGGTGGTCGTCGATGAATTCGGCGGCGTCGCAGGTGTAGTAACGCTTGAAGATATCATTGAAGTTATCGTCGGTGATATTCAGGATGAACACGACCGTGAAGAGGATAATGTGTCGCGCTTGAGTGACGGCACTTTCCGGGTCAATGCCTCTGTTGGATTAGATGAAATGCAGGAGTTTCTTGCGACGGAATATGACGGCGACGATTATGATACGGTGGGCGGTTTGCTCTATAGTCTTGTCGGGTCAGTTCCGACTAAAGGGCAGAAGATCCGGTGGCACGATATTGAGTTTGAAATCGATCGCTTACAGGGACAGCGGATTCATTTCGTCAAGGTGCGTAAACTCATTCAGAGCGACACTGCTCGCCAATAGACCGATCACAACTTTCAGCACGTCACTTGATTTAGAATCGTGTGGAGCGTAGGCGCTTCCTTGAAACTCAGAGAAGACGGTATGCCTGAGACGGCGATCTCCCGGCCTATCGAGGCGCAATTAATAAGTGCCCTGGGTACACCGGCGCGGGCCAGCAAATCCATGGCATTCATCAACTCTACTTTTGCCGGAAATGTCGCGTCTACAATGCAAAGACGAGGAGAGCCATTCAGTTTTGATGACAAGTCCGATGCCGAGTCGCAGACGGTGAGCGATAGTCCCATTGATTGAGCGTCTCGCAGATATTCTGCGATGCAATCCTTTCCTGCACTGAAGAGAATTGTCTCTCGATTCGATTCGCCGGAGTCAACGACTGTTGAAGCTTTTGCGTGAGGGTTGTCGATCGGCAGGCGTAACGTAAAAGTTGCTCCCTCTCCCACCTTAGAAGAAACAGTCAAATCTCCGCCATGCTCGTGGGCGATGTTGCGGCTAATGCTCAGACCCATGCCGGTACCGGCGAATTCATCTTTTCCCCAAACCCCTTTTGTAGAAAAGAATGGATCAAATATCCGCGAAAGATTTTCAGGTAAGATGCCGCTACCAGTGTCGCGAACATCGATGAACACCGTGTCGGCCGTGGCATGTAAGGTAATCGTTATCGAGCCATTCTCTTTGATGGCATGTCGTGCGTTGAAGAGAAGGTTAAGAAGTACTTGCTGAATTCTACCGGGGATCATCCAGACTCGCGGTATAATGTCGTAATGGGTAGTCACCGATATGGCCGAGCTGGAAAGTTCTTTCTTCATTAGTTCGAGAGTTTTGTGCAAAAGCGATACCATATCTTCGCTCGAGAAATCGCTTGTCGAACTGCGGGAGTATGAGAGCAAAGACATAGCAACGGCATTAGCCCGTGTGCTGGCCTCGACAATCTGCTGAAGTGAATCCTTAACCGTTTCGTTCGATGAAGAGTCTGTCATTTCGTCAAGCGCGAATGTTGCGTTGCCCAAAATGCCACCAAGATAATTCTTGAACTCATGGGCAACACCGGCGGCCAGCAGTCCGATAGCCGAGAGTTTGTCGGCTTCGGCCGACATCCGGATCGCCTCAAGCTCGGAGGTGACGTCTCTCCCCGCGGCATAGATCAGCCCTTCCTCAGGAGAGGGGTGGGAACGCCACTGCACCCATCGGGTACTGCCGTCAGCATGCATCATGCGCACCAGGAAATTGCCCGAGGGTTTCCCTTCAACATTGCTGGCCAGCTCGGAGATCGCACGCTGGAGATCTTCGCTATGGACAAAGCCCATGACGTTTTGTTTGAGGAGCTGAGAAGCAGGCAATCCAAGGGCTTCCGTCCACCCGGCGTTTACGTCGACAATCGTCCCATCCATTGAAAGGATGGAGAAAAGATCGAGTGACAAACCAAAGAACTTGTTGCGTTCAATTTCAGCCTTTCTGCGATCGGTCACATCCTCTGCTACATAGGCGAATCGAGCTTTATCGGACGACGCGCTTTCAATGTGGCGAATAGTAGTCGAGAGGTGTCGCCTTCCCACAGGATATTCATGACTGAAGTAGAAATGAACCGGCAGGCCGGTCTGCAGACTCTCAAGGCACGCCTCGCGCCATTGTTTGATGATCGACTCCGATACGCCCAAACACCTGCAGGTAATCGGCCTTGTCTTGTCGATCTCACACCCCGCAAAAAACGACGCCGTTTTTGGATTGTCGGTAATATGATGAACGTCGCCATCGTCCAACAATTCGATGACGCCCATGAGTGCGCCAGCGCTTTCAAAGAGTCCCCTGATCGTGGCGATGCTGTCCTGAAGGGCTTTTTCCGCCTGCTTCAGCGCCCGGATGTCGCGCATGACAAAAGTGAAATACTCAATCTTTCCATGCACGCCGACGTGCGGGAAAATAGCCTGTGACACAGGTATCTCCTCGCCGCCAGTGTTGAGGAGCGCCGACTCGCCGATCCATATCCCGTGATCTCGGGCCGCTGGAAATGATACTTCCATCATTTGCCGTATTACCCAAGCCGGATGATGCCTGGTGACATCAATAGTCGTTACATCAATATCGAGTGGCAGTTCCACCAACCGAAGACCCGCTGGATTGACATACACTGGACGGTTGTGTAAGTCCATCGTGCCAATGAAATCCGGCGAGAAATGCGCTATCTGTGCATTCCGACGCATTTCCTCGTCGGATAGGGCATGAAATGAGCGTGCTGACGGAAGTGAGGCGAGATATTCCAACGGAACTGTTTTCATAACTTGTAGACGCTAGTGATCGTCTCCGATGTTTGGTTCACAGAATAGTAATACAAGTCAAAATTGAGCATGTATCAACTTATGAGATTATATCGGCATATCACGAGCATGGATTAGCACTATTTTAGACGTTGGTATTCAACGAGTTAGACGACAACTTGAGTAATTGACTTCTTACTCTGAAAATTGGAGGTAGACAAGTACTCCAACAACAATGGCAAAGGCGACGCCGGAGATAAACCCAGTCCGAAAGGTATTGAAGCGACCTAACCGGCTCTTAGGCGGAGGGGTGAGCAAGGCGAGGTCGGATTGGCAATGGGGGCATCTTTTGGCCCCGGCATTGATCGGCTCAAGGCATTGCGGACATTTAGCGCTCTGTTTGACTACGGCCATAAGGGAAATTTGATAAGAATGAGGCGAGCAATCAACAAAAAGGGGCGGAAACTTTGGTAAAGGTTCTTCTCAACGAAACTGAAATTTCTTCTGTAGTTCATGTTTAAAAACCCTTCAATTCTTGCCTCACTTTCGCGAGAGCAACAGAAAACAGAGTTATCGCCAAACACATTTTTCCAACATTCTCGAACGAGTGGAAAGGTGTTTTCAAACTGTGGTTCGGACGTCCCATGACGAAGCGCCCCACCGGTTGACAATGGCCGTTTACCCGGCTACATTCAACTCACTATGCCATCACCATTTACAGTCAAAGCAGAAATTGTCGAGGTCGGACGTCGCCTCCATCAAAACGGCATGATCGCCGGTACCGACGGCAACATCTCCGTTCGCCTCGACGACAACCGCATCATGATCACTCCTTCCGGTGTCTCCAAAGGTCACATGAAGGCTGATGACATGGTCATCGTGGATGTCAATGGCAGACATTTGCAGTGGAAGGGCCGGGGGTCATCTGAAATGGCGATGCACTTGTTCGTCTACCGCAATCGCCCCGAAATCCGCGCCTGTGTG
>JBBTMW010000081.1:0-9582 GCA_038067995.1 Candidatus Zixiibacteriota bacterium | reverse complement strand
GCCGATGCCCACACCTACGGCGTGAGCGTTGTCGGCGGCTAACATGAAGCCCTCAAACGTTTAACACAAGCTTTTTCTTGTATCAAGGGGGGGCGTTGGCGATGCCCTGATCGCATTCTCCCGGACCAAGAAATGTCTTGACACCATGCACCCATTCGGGTTAATTTCGACAGGGTATAAAGGTTTGTTCAACCCCCCTTTACCCGGGAGATGAAGCCAGTGAAGAAGGCAGTCCTCACCGCCGTCCTGTTATCCTTGATATTCACGTTACCTCAATCCTCTCACGCCCAATCCGGCGACTCGGTCTGCTATGCCAACTTCGATATTGATCAGAATGGCATCTCGCTAACGGTCGCGGATGTAGTCGCCTTACTGCAACTCTTGACAGATAGCGCTGCTTACAATCCAGATTTTCCGTGGTACGAGGCCGACGTCACCGGCGATTGCATCGTTGACACCGCAGACGTTCGCGCAATTATCAACAATATTGTCTGCGCCGGAATGAATCCCCCTCCCATCGTAGCCTGTGGCCCCGTATTTCCGGTCGCTACTTGCTGTCACCCTGATATCACATGGGTCTGCTGTCTTTTTAAGCGCGGGAATATCAATGGCGACTCCGCTGATGCCGTGAATATTGTCGACCTGACTTATCTGGTGAGTCATCTGTTTCAGAGCGGTCCACCCCCAATGTGTCGAGACGAGGGAAACGTTAATGGCGACTCAAACGGATCAATCAACATTGTCGATGTCACATTTCTCGTGAACCACCTATTTAACGGAGGCATTGAGCCGCCAGAGTGTATTGTTTGGCCGCCGTGGCCGCACCAAAATTGAGAAATTAGGCCATGTCGACCCATTACGGAAGAGACGGTAATTGTAAGGAGTAGTTATGACAAAGTTATTCATTTCAACGGTTGGGCTACTGAGCATTCTCGTTTTCCTTTCCCCAACTCCTGCCAGCGCACAATCGGGAGACTCGGTCTGCTATGCCACGCTGAATATGAATCATGATAGCATCCCCATGTCTGTAGCTGACCTGATCGCGTTCGTTCGATTGCTAACTGATTCAACAGCCCAAATTCCGTGGTTTGAGGCCGACCTGACCGGTGACTGTGTCGTTGATACCGCTGATATACGAAAGGTTTGCGATTTCTTCGTTTACGGCATCTCGGTTTTCCCTCAATATCCCGTGCCTACCTGCTGTAACCCCGATATCAAATGGGTTTGCTGTCTGTTCAAGCGAGGAAATGTTAACGGCGACACTGCCGACGCGGTGAATATAGTCGATGTGACTTATCTCGTGAGCCACTTGTTTCAGGGCGGACCGCCTCCATTTTGCCGTGAGGAGGGAAATGTGAATGGTGACCCGAGCGGATCGATCAATGTCGTCGATGTCACGTTTCTTGTGAACCGTCTATTCAACGGCGGCCAAGAACCGCCAAACTGTTTTTCTGGAATGCCTTTTTAAGTCAACTACAGTCTGCTACCTGCGGTTACATATTTACTTCATAACGACGCACCGTCGCTCATACAGCGACGAATGCTCAAACATATCGGAGGTTCTATGCGAAGGTGTGCGGGCCTTCTCGCTCTCTTGCTGTTGGCGACAACGGCGTTTTCTCAGGTGGATTTAGTAAATGTCAAACAGTGGAAAGTTGCCGACGGCGGCAATGATCACTGGTATGCACTCATCATTGACATGAATTATTGGGATGATGCCCTTTATATAGCAGGGACGCTTGATGCGCCAGCCGGAAGCGTCCTGAGCTCCAAGGGGCATCTCGCTACCATTCTTTCGGCCCAAGAGAACTCCTTCATTATGCAGAACATTATCTCGGGCACTGGCGGAGTATTTTCCGATCAATTCTGGATTGGAGGGTACTTTTCTTTCAACGGCTGGATATGGACGACGAATGAGCCAATGTCATACACACATTGGGGGTCTGGCGAACCTAATAATATGGGTTTGGAAACCGCCATGTCATTGTGGGGGGCCTCTTTGTCGTATGCGGGTCTATGGAATAATTCATTTAACGGCGATGGATGGGCGTTGCATATGCGACAACGGGCTGTTGTCGAATGGGGACCTCTCGATTCAACGTCTCTTGTCACTCCTCCACCTCCCCCAATCTGCTGTCTCACGCAATGGAAATCAGCCGACGGTGGTAACAATCATTGGTATGCCCTCTTGAATCAGCAAATGACTTGGGAGGAGGCCGCCGCCGCGGTGTTCCAAATGACTCATATTCCGCAACCGGGAACCCGCCATCAACCATACATGGCATCATTGAACTCGGCTGAAGAGAATGCCTTCGTACTAAACAGTGTGTTGACCGGCGGATCACCGGGAAAAACTGTCTGGCTTGGCGCGCGACATGGTCACTATCATGTAATGACTGGAAAACGAACACCACAATGGGTATGGCTGTCGAACGAACCCTTCTATGGGACACACTGGGCGCCCGGAGGCAACGACACCGGCTTAGCCGCTACCATGATAGACCGCGGCGGCGTTGGTCCGGCCGGGTCAGTCGCCGGGGATTGGTTAAGTACCCACTTTTATATGCGATACTGGTCGATTATCGAATGGGGAAATCCGTACTGCGGTGATGTCGATGACAGCAAGCGCGTGAATGTGGTTGATGTCAGCCAGTTCTTGCAATGGCTTGCGGCCAAAGGCTCGATACTTGCTCCTCAAAATGCCGACGCCACCGGAGATGGGACGATTAACATTGCCGATGCGGTCAGAATCGTCGCCTTTATTTTTCAAAACGGCGGCCCGTTGGCCTGTGCGGAATGGTGATATAGGTCTTAGGTGAGACACCGACAGACGAAAACCTCTGTCGGTTATGGCTTTTTATCCAGCGAACGCACAACAGCCACCCTGTGGTGTTGGGTGGCTGTCAAGCAACCTAATGGATAGGAGCGCGATACGGGGGCTTGGTAATCAGGCCGACTTCGTGGCCAACGCCTTGTTCTTGTGAGCGACATGGACCTCAAGTCCGAGGGCGCTCAACATGCAGTCATGACACAGGTGTGTCTCGGTAATTTCCTCAACTTTGAACGCCATGCCATTAATGCGCGGGAAGTTGTTGCCGACCAGACAGACCGGACGATCGGATGTCGCGGCGGCGTAGACGTTTCCCTTAATGGTGAATCCCTTATCAGGACTGGTGACGACGTTACTGCATCGGTCACATACGGCAAATTTTTGTACTGACATACTCTAGTTTCTCCGTTCTCACGCTGTCCCGCTCGCAGTTCGGTTCAGCTATTCTTGTTTCTGTCTTCTGGTGGCTGTTATTGCAGACCCCATGCCAAAACCCAACTCAGCCCTGTGCAAGAATTGAGCAGGGGCAAAAAGTGCTGTCATAAGAAGTTACCCTGATTGTTGGGTTCCTGCGCTCGGCTTTCCCCCATAGCAATACTGCAGACCGATTCATCTTTTCTATGCTCAAAATCGTACAAATTGTCACTTGTGGTAACCCGGGGTAACTTAGTTGAATTCCGCCAAACCTTGACCAAATATACAACTTGCTGTAGTTTGAGAACCTTGCCTGTGAACTTGATGACCTAACGATGCAGGCAAAGCAACGAACCAGAAGACAGGAACATACACGACAATGGCAAAAAACTTTGCAATAACCGGCGTGGCGGGCTACATCGCCCCGCGCCATCTGAGAGCGATTAGGGACACCAGCAATAACCTCATCGCGGCCCTTGATCCGCACGATTCGGTGGGGATACTTGACGGCATGTTCAAGGATGTTCGATTTTTTACCGAATTCGAACGGTTCGACCGTCATATCGAGAAACTGAGACGCCGCCCTGACGAGGAACGCGTTCACTACCTTACGATCTGCGCCCCAAATTATCTCCATGACGCCCACGCCCGCTTTGCGCTGAGGGTCGGCGCCGATGTGATTTGCGAAAAGCCGGTGGTGCTCAACCCGTGGAACATTGATGCTCTTCAGGAACTCGAAGAAGACAGCGGCAAGCGTATATTTATTGTGCTTCAACTAAGGGTGCATCCGGCTCTCATTGCCCTGCGTGAAACGCTTCAGAATTCGCCGATGACCCACAAGAAGGATATCGTCCTCACCTATATCACCTCGCGCGGGCCGTGGTATCTCGTCTCGTGGAAAGGGGATGCCGAGCGTTCCGGCGGACTTGCCACCAACATCGGCGTTCATTTCTTCGATCTGCTCCTTTGGCTGTTCGGGAAAGCCGAGCGAAGCGAGGTTCACCTTGCGGAGGCGACGCGCACTGCCGGATTTCTGGAATTAAAGAACGCCAATGTCCGCTGGTATCTGTCGATAGACAGCCGCGATGTCCCCGAATCGGCAAAAGCCAAGGGAATCGCCACCCATCGTTCGCTTACGATGGATGGCAAGGAGATTGAGTTTTCCGAAGGATTCACCGACCTGCACACTGTCATATATAAAGAAGTGCTGGCCGGACGGGGGTTCGGATTGAATGAAGGACGGCCGTCAATTGAGCTGGTCCATGATATCCGTGAAGCTCCAGTGGTTCGCCTTGGCGACAATGCCCATCCCTTGTTGATGAAGGGTTGAGACTGGAACCCACCTGAAGGGACTGTTGAAAAAACCTTGAGGCGTGTGTCGTGTCGAGCGGAGTCGAGACACGGTTCCCCAGCAGATGACGCTAACTGTTTGAAAGATAACGCATCTCGACTCCGCTCGATGCGACGCTACCATGGCGTTTCCATCATTTCATGACTTTGCCACTTTTTCGGCGCACGCTCACGAGTGTCATTCCCGCGAAGGGCGGGAATCCAGTCTTAAAATCTTTTCTATCGGCGACACGCACGGTCTACTCAAAATGAAAACGGACAGACGAGACGTCTGCCGCACACGATCACAGCATTTCAGGGGGTGTCAAATCGATAAGACTTACGGCAACTTGTCTTTCAGTACCGCTTCGGTTTGCGCTACGCGGAATTTCATCAGCTTTTGTTTCAACGCCGGTCGAGATAATGCGAGAATGGCTATTGCCAGAAGAGCCGCGTTCTTTGCTCCTGCTTTACCAATCGCAAGAGTCCCCACCGGAATGCCGCCGGGCATTTGGACAGTGGATAAGAGTGAGTCCAGCCCGCTGAGCGCCGAGCTTTCCATCGGCACACCGAGCACCGGCAAAATAGTATGCGAAGCCGCCACACCGGCTAAGTGAGCCGCACCACCCGCTCCGGCGATGATCACCTCAATCCCTCTCTTATCCGCCTCTTCAATAAACGATTTGGCAAATGCCGGAGTGCGATGAGCCGACATGACCTGACAATCGTGCGGCACGCCGAACTCGTCGAGTATTAGCGAGGCCTGTTTCATGGTCTCCCAGTCGGATTTACTCCCCATGATTACGGCGACCAGAGGCTTGATTGTAGGTTTCTTCGCTTTCATATAAACAAGGATACGAAAGTACAAACGACTTGTGTATAAGTCAATATCGTACGTACAGCTAGACTATCCATACAACAAGATATGGTTGACAAGCCGACGCCGTACGGCAACACTTGTTGTGTTGTCAAATTATCAGGTCAGTTTATTGAAAGGACTAAAATAATATGAGTACTCGTCGTGAATTTCTTCAAAAGGCCGGAACCGCCGTGGTAGCGGGGGCGGTCATTGCATCTCCGCTGGCATCCCTTGCCGATACGCCCCCAGCCCAGCCAACGACCACTCGACCGGCTGGCCCAATTGGCTTCGCATTACCCTCTCTCCCCTACGCGTACAATGCCCTTGAACCATACATTGATGCCACTACTATGGAAATCCATCACAGCAAGCATCACGCCGCCTATGTCAAAGGACTGATAGACGCTGAAACAGCCATAGCGACTGCCCGTTCATCGGGCGATTTCTCGTTGATTCAACATTTATCGAGACAAGTTGCATTCAACTATGGCGGCCACTATCTCCATTCGATGTTCTGGAGTATCATGGCTCCGTATGGAAATGGCGGGGGCGGGATTCCTTCTGGTGCAATCGCCGAGAAAATTGACGTAGATTTTGGCTCTTTCGACTTGTTCAAGAAACAGTTCAGCGCCGCGGCATTGAAAGTCGAGGGAAGCGGCTGGGGGCTTCTTCATTATCGACCGATGGATGGCAAGCTGGTTATCAGCCAGGCCGAAAAACAACAAGATATTGCTCTATGGGGTGGAACACCTATAATGGGTATAGACGTTTGGGAGCACGCCTATTACTTAAAATACCAAAACAAGCGTGCGGACTATATCGAAGCCTGGTGGAATGTCGTCAACTGGTCGGCGGTCAGCGAATACCTAACGACTGCAACGCGATAATTGATGAGCAGGCTTGGCAAAATGCTTTTGGGGCTGTCGCTCGTGGCGAACATAGGCGTTATCTATGTTGCCTATAAGGCCATTGAATACCGAGGTCATATTAATTTCTTTCTCGACAAGTACACGAATGTCGTCAAGGAATTTTCCAATCGAGATGTCTGGGAAAAAGCCAACTCCGAGATTGGCCCCCCCCGACCTAATCGACCGCGAGTGGTCTTTCTTGGGACTCAGGTCACATCGCGATGGAATCTGGCTGAGTCTTTCCCTGAGTACGAAATCGTTAATCGCGCCGTCCCTCACCAACGGCTGTCGGGGTTTCTGCTGAGATTTCGGCCTGATGTTGTCGAGCTTCGGCCGTGGGCTGTAGTTATCGAGATCAGTTCCTATAATCTCCGTCCCGAAAGCTCAATCAGGGAACTAACCGATTATATAACCATGCTCGCCGACCTGGCTCGTTCGAACGGAATTCACCCAGTTCTTTCCACCGCAGTCCCCCCGCGTGATGGGAATACTGGATTGGGGGACTATGACTTACACGACTCTTTGAAAGTGTATAATTCATGGATTCGCAAGTTCGCTGATTCTGCAAACCTTCCCTTAGCGGACTTCGACACGGCATTGGCCGAAACTGATGGCTTCATGGCGGACTCCCTTTCTTACGAAATGATTGATCCTAATCTGGCTGGTATGTCGCGAATGTCAGCTGTCGTGTCTGAGGCTCTCTCAAAGATTGGTCTGGGCATAGTCCGGTAATCCTTCTTGCGCTCCAAAAGCTAACTTGTTACCTTTATTTTTTGACCGGCGCACGTTGGTAGTAGTAGTAACTCCCTGCGATTCGTCATATTTGGATTTGATAAGAGGTTCTGGGAATTTCGGAGATAATAAACATGAATCGAACTCTGTCTCACTGCATTAGTGGTCTTGTTTTGATCGGCGCGTTTGCGACACCGTCTTTATCGCGAATGATGTACGAACCGAAAGATCGCATAGAATCAAAAGGGACAGAGGATCCCCTTCCATATTGTATGGCGGCCCATCGTGCTGGCAAAATCGTACTTGGTGTCACCAACAACGGCGCCTTTGGAACCAACTATGCCAAGGCATCAAACGTTGACTGTTTTACTCAGCAACAAGTCCCATCCTGCCAATATCCCAAGTTCACCCAGGTTGAGTATTTGTATGGCGCGGCGTTTTGGATCGGCGCTGTCCTCGGTCGTGATACTGTAGTCTCGGTAGGGCACGACGGTTGGTCGGCTAACCAGGAATTCGAACCGCTTCCGGCCCCGGAAGGGACACTAACCAAGCGGTCGCTCGTCGATCCAACAAACTCAGAGGAATATGAGGGGGCGATTTCCGAAGAAGACTTTATTTGCACCTTTTCGGACACTGTCCTTGCAGGAAAAGGTAACGACTACTTCGGCCGTCCGCATAAACCGCTCGATATCGAAGTGCATCAGCGATCGTTTGCGTGGTCTTATGCCTATGCGGAGGACTTTGTCCTCTTTGATTTCGCTGTCAAAAACGCCGGCATACAAAAATTGACCAAGGTCTATATGGGCGTGTATGTCGACGCCGATGTCAGCGGGGTCGGCAATGATCAGGGGTTCTCCGACGATCTGTGTGGTTTTGTGGAAGCGTTCTATAACGAATTTCGTGGATGCCGGTATCTTGATACCGTCAACCTTGCATGGATTGCCGACAACGACGGCGATCCGATTGCGAGCGAATATGCTCCCTCCCCCGCAGTAACAGCCACTCGAATTATTCGAACGCCCAACAAGACATTGGACGTGTCTTTTAACTGGTGGATAGGCAACGGCAACCCCGATCTCGATTTTGGACCGCGTGAACAGCCGGAAAAGGGGCGGCTCAAGGAGGAGTTTCGTGACTATCGGACTGGCGGTCTTGGTACACCTGAAGGGGACGTAAACAAGTACTATGCGTTGCGAAATCGCGAATTCGACTATGATCAAGCATTTACTGGCAAGATTAATGCCTCGGACACGCTTTGGATGCTCCCAAATCCCGAGCTTGCGGCTAACTACGCCGACGGCTATGACACACGATATTTGCTGTCCTTCGGTCCATTTGATATCGCTCCGGGAGAGGTTCTCCCAATTTCGCTCGCCTATGTCGCCGGAGAAGACTTTCACACTGTCAGAGGCAACCTCGCCAACCTTCCGGAGAATCCTGAATTGTACTATGCCAACCTTGGATTCGAAGATCTCGCAAACAACGGGCGATGGGCGTCATGGATTTATGACAATCCCGGCGTTGATACGGACGGCGACGGATTCCGTGGCGACTATGTTATCTGCGTCGACTCCATGATCTATGACACCGGTGGTGTCATAGATACAATCATTGCCGACACTGTTTACATCCGTGGCGACGGTGTCCCCGATTTTCGAGGAGCATCACCGCCCCCAGCACCCCAATTTCGTGTCAGCATTGAGCCGCGAAAGCTGATTGTCCGTTGGAATGGTCTGCGTTCCGAAACGACCAAGGACGACTTTGCCGGAATTATCGATTTTGAAGGATATCGCGTGTATATGGGACGGAGCAAGGAGGCCAGCAACCTCTCGGTCGTCAACTCCTACGACATTGAAGATTTTAACAAATATGTCTATTTGTCAAACGCAAATAACTATGTCCTTATTGATCTGCCGTTTTCTAGGGCACAGCTTAAGGCACTGTATGGATCGAACTTTGAACCGGAAGATTACAATCGCAACAACCCGTTTGAATTGCCGTTATTCCCGGATTCGCTTTTCTATTTTGCTCCGCAGGATTACAACCACTCTGTCTTGACCGATCCGACTACGATTCATAAAATCTATCCGAATCAGGCGTATCCATCCTCAATTATCCCGGATTCTGCGGATCCTGACGAACTGACTCCGGAAGGCAATCTCAAGTATTTCGAGTACGAGTATGTGAAAGACAGTCTGCAGATATCGTATCCATACTATGTAAATGTGACGGCATTTGACTTTGGATCACCGGCATCCGGTCTCCCATCGCTTGAAACGCCGATTACAACCGGCGCAGTGGTTGCATACGCTTGGGATAACGCCGACTCTGTTGCCGCCAAGGACCTCAAGGTTTACGTCTATCCGAATCCGTATCGCTCCGATGGCGGCTACCTTGAACATGGGTATGAGACTGCAGTGCAAAACCGCAAAGATCTGTCTCGTCGAGTTCATTTCGCCAATGTGCCGCCGAAATGCAAGATTCGCATCTTTACACTTGACGGTGATCTC
>JBBTMW010000080.1:0-12293 GCA_038067995.1 Candidatus Zixiibacteriota bacterium | reverse complement strand
CTGCCTAATGAATACAGGCTGATTTTGATACTCTCTCTTCTAGAAGGTTTTTCTTATCAGGAAATAGCTGATATAGTGGGCATTGACTTGGCGACTGTTGGATCCAAGCTAAATGAGGGTCGAAACCTTATGCATCGGCATCTTCTCGATCGCATGACATCCGAGCGCATAAGGAACTTGGCACAAGACAGAGTCGGAGGTGGAGGAATGAGTACGTAATCGGCGTTCAAGTTAACAATGCAATTTCAGAGTTCTAAAGGAGTCACAATGTTCAAGATAATTAGTCTCTTCCTAACCGTGTCGCTAACATTCATCATCGCTTCTTGTGGTGCTGACAGTTCCGCCGAACAAAAGGCCGACACCAAATCGACCGAAAGCGTGGCGAAAGCGCCTCACTATGTTATCATGCCGCAAAATACCTTCATCGATGTCGTCCTCATTGATTCGATTGACACTGATGTTCAGGTATCCGGCGACGAATTCCGCGCTCAACTTTTGCAACCGATTGTCGTTGAGGGTCACACTCTCTTCGCGAATGGTGCCGAAGCAAGAGGAGTCCTCAACAAAGTCGTCGAGTCTGGAAAACTCAAGACTCCTGCAGAACTAAACTTTAGCTTGACGGCCATTCGTAACAAAGATGGGCAATGGATCAACGTAGCTACCAACACAATCCTTGAGAAGAAGGGTTCGCACACCAGCAGAGAGGTTGCAATGATTGGAGGCGGAGCAATAGTGGGTGGTGTCATCGGCAAGATCATTGACAGAAAAGGAAGCACAGAAATTGGTGCCGCCACTGGTGCGGTAGTCGGCACTGGCCTGTCAGCCGCCACTGGCAAGCAGGACATTTTTCACGGAGCTGGTTCGGAGATTACATTTCTTTCAAGCCACTCCATACAAGTCGCGATGAAATAAATTGAAACACGGTTTGACACGCAATTCAACGCGCAAAGCGCCAAACACTCCACAAAAGGAACATCAAATGAAGAGAATATTCATCACAGCACTTGCGATTGGTCTACTGAGTAGTCTAAGCGTCACTGCCAATACTCGCAGTGCCGGATATCACGGCATTGGTCCAAGAGTCGGGTTCACGTTCAACCCGGATCAGATTCACCTCGGTGGACACATCGATTTCGGAGATATGGCAAACAATCTTATGATATTGGCCAATCTGGAAATCGGCTTTGGAGAAAACTTCACGACGGTGGCGCCCTCCTTTGAACTCGATCACCGCTTCCGTGACAATTGGGGTGCGTGGACGCCATATCTGGGTGGCGGAATCGGCCCAGTGTTTTACTCGGCAGACTATGGAAACAGCTGGTCCGAATTCGGTCTCTATTTGCAGTTCGGCGTTGGGAAAGGTTCAGCGCAGAGTGAGTCCGGTCATTTCTTCATAGAAGGCAAGCTTGGCCTGGTCGACGCTCCAGATTTTAAGGCCACAGTTGGCTGGACCTTCGGGAATTAGTTCATGCAAATCAACCTATTGCTTACCCAAAGATACGGTAAGACTGCATCGTATGTAAGAAATTCGATTTTCACACAAACACTAACAAGGAGTAATCCGAATGACCAATAGGAAAGTGAATAATCTGATCGCGACTGCAGTGGCGGTGCTCTTGCTTGTCACTAGCGCTCCTCTGCAGGCATCCAACGCCGATGGACGCATTACGTCGTCGGCTGAGAAGTCGTATGTGTTCAAGAGCTATCTCAAAAACGATGCAATCAAAGTCCAGTCTAAAGATGGCGTCGTTACTCTGACTGGAACTGTCTCTCGGGAATCGCATAAGGCGATGGCAGAGGAAACTGTGATAGGATTGCCCAGCGTCAAAAGCGTAAGCAACCAACTGATTGTCACTGCTGCACCCACAAGCGCCAATTCGGATTTGTGGCTTACTGAGAGAGTGAAAAACACGCTTCTCATACATCGAAGCGTAAGTTTTGCAAACTCAGACGTAACTGTCATTGAAGGGAAAGTGACATTAAGAGGCGAGGCCTCCAGCGAAGCCCAAAAGCAACTTTCCACAGAATACGCCAGCGACGTATTAGGTGTCAAAGATGTTGACAACCAGATGACCGTCTCAAAGTTCCCCGCTAAGTCGTACAGAACAAAGGACCAAAAGGTTGATGATGCATCTATTACCACCCAGGTCATGATGTCCATGCGATACCATCACGGAATGGATGTCTTTGATACAAAAGTGTCAACCCACAAAGGCGTTGTTACTCTGGGCGGCACGGCATTGAACCAGGCAGAAATTGACCTTGCAACCAAGCGCGTCAGTGATATTCATGGTGTGAAAAGGGTCAACAACCATATGACCATAGACCTGACACAAGCGGCAACTAAGTAAATGAACGGATCACTGTTGGTTGATGTGAGGGATGCATCTGTCAACAGTGTTTTCGTCGAAATCCAAAAGGAGAATTATATGCTGTACACAATAGCTGTCATATTACTGATTCTATGGCTACTTGGTGTGGTCTCAGGCTATACGATCAGCGGCTTCATTCATATTCTGATAGTAATTGCCATTGTGACTGTGCTACTCAGAGTGATATCCGGCAGGCGGGTGATATGATGCACCTAAAGTCGAAAGAGGAGCATGTATGAAAAACATAACAATAATCGGCATTGTCTTAGTTGTACTCGGTGCAGTGGGACTGATTTACGGAGGCATATCCTATACCACTAGTAATAATACTATCCATATGGGAGATGTCAATCTCCAGATCGAAGAGAAAAGACAGATACCAATATCACCGATCGCGAGTGCTGTGGCCTTAATTGGCGGAGGCCTACTGATATTGGCTGGACGACGACCGCAATCAAGCAAGAGCGCGATATGAGAACAGTCAGTGTCCCTGCCATCATAAGCGACGATGCGACAACTGTGATTATGAGCATTCTGCAAGGAGTGTCATTTTCAAGATGCCGACTTCACCCGAACAAGTACATAATGCATGAGGAATTCAAAACAAAGGAGTATTTGTGAAACAGTCAATTCAATCAATGCGAACATTTGTCATGACGCTGTGCCTCAGTCTCTGTATCGGATTCCTATTAATCGCTGGGTGTGGTTCAATGCGTGCTTCCGGTACGTACTCTTCGGGTACGCATGCATCGACAACGGCTGGCGTATCCGCAGCCTACAGTGATTTGGATGAATGGGGTGGGTGGACAGTGCATGCGCAATTTGGCAACGTCTGGTGTCCGTATGCAGAGCCCGGGTGGGCGCCATTCACATATGGCAATTGGGTGTGGAGCAATGAGGGCTGGCTGTGGTCTTCGTATGAACCATATGGCTGGCTCGTGTTTCACTACGGTAATTGGGATTATGATAACGACCTTGGGTGGTTTTGGGTCCCGGGCAATTCATGGTCACCGGCAGTCGTGAGTTGGTATGTTTATGATGATTACGTCTGCTGGGCGCCGACTCGGCCCAGGAGAGTATCCTGGTCAAGCCCTTGGGAAACAAATGTGACGGTTGTATGGACAGTAGTCGAAAAGAGGAGTTTTATGCAAGAAAACGTCGGGCGTCATAAAGTGGCGATCAGACCTCCGTCCAGACCAGGAGGAAAATTCATTAGACGTGGTTCACCTGATGTGAAACTGTTTGTCGAAGTGAATAATCAAAGAGTTGAAAAGGTTCAGGTAACGCGCCAGAAGACAATGGTTGGAAAGAAGTCTTTCTACAAGACCGCATTGCCAAGTGCGGAAGACGAGAAGGTCGCGCGGTATCGGAGCGAATTCAAGAAGGGTCAAAAGCACAAACCAGTGGATAATACCGATGATGGCGACAAAGACAATAAGAAAGGCAAAGAGTCTAAAGATGGTGGCAATTGACTCTAATCATCGCGGTACAATGCTTCGACTGCAATAGACCTTCGATCTAAGCGTCTTGTATCTCGCTATCGAGTGGAAAGCGACAAGTTCAATTAGATGATTGTAGAGCAATTTGACTCTCCGATTTGGCTCGCTGGATGCGTCCAATTGATGGACGTCTTCAGCGAGCCTTGTATTTAGGAAGTCCAATTAACAATTTGCTGTCTTACATCGTGCCGTGTATGTGGGACGACAAACGTCATTTCTATTCACTCAAGAGAACTAGCTCTTTTTTCAATCCTTTGGACGATGGACACGCAATGGTCTTTATGGCAATATTGGAGGCAGACAACATCTCACGCCTGTTGAGATGTGCGTTTCTGAGAAATCACTTCCACAGGCAAACTCGACAAGAAAAGGAAACCAGCATGTTTAAGACATCCTACACTGGTATTTTACTCGCAATAATTGTATTTCTACCAATGCTGCTTTTCTCCCCAGCCCGGTGTCAAATCGGTGCGCACATTGGCCCACATTTTGGTATTCAGAAATCACAAGATGCTGAGGGATCAAATTATCTGATAGGTGTAACGCTGCGACTCAGATTATTGTCCGCTATCGGTGCCGAAGGGGATATCGGGTATCGTCAAGAAAAATTTGGATCAGACGCGGTAACTGTGCAAAGCTGGCCGATTACATTTACAGGACTTCTTTATCCACTACCAGTCATCTATGGTGGGCTCGGTGGCGGTTGGTATGGCACGACATTTGATTATGCCGACGTGTACAACGATGCCGGGATTACGGATGAGACGATGCGTAAATTTGGTTGGCATCTTGCCGCCGGTGTTGAACTGCCTGCATCGCCAAGTGTGAAGCTGTTCGGCGACATTCGTTATGTGTTTCTCAATTACAAGTTCAAGGAATTGCCGGGCGCGGTGCTGGATGGTGCGGATGCGAACTTCTATTCCCTGAACTTTGGCATATTGTTTCACCTCTGAGTTGGTGGCGGCAATGTTCTCGTCAAATACCTGGATAACGAAATCGTCAATTGAATCATTGACCGCATGGCCATTGTTGGACGCGCTGAAACTACGGTCGGAGGCTATTAATAAGGCAACCACGTCGCAAAAGAAGCAAGGTTGACTTGTCTGATCATAATCAACCCAGAGATCACAGTGTTTGAAGTGGCAGGATGCAGCATTGGATGCCAAATGTGCAAACAAGTTCTCAATCCGATCATAAATGCATAAAACAAAGAGGAAACAGAAATGGACCGATTTGAAGACAAACGAATCAATGAAGCGCTTGAACTGCTGAACGCGGCCGCCCGCGACAAAAAGTCAGAGCTTCAGGCTGCGATGGAAACCAAGTATACCGATCTCTCATCTGTTGTGAGCGCGTTTACCGACCAGGTGAAGAACCGGACAACCGAAAAGTTCGAGGCAGGCAAGCAAAAGGTGGTGGACGTTGCTACTGATATCAACGAGAGTGCTCATAAGAATCCCTGGGCGTTTGTCGGCGGTGCCGCCGCCGCGGCGCTAGTGTTCGGATACCTGTTGGGCAGATCGCGCAGGAGCTGAACAATGATCATGTCATTGTTTCAGGGAATATATGACTGGCTCAGGTCTTCATACCTTGAGCCTTCATTAAAGTTGCTCAAGATCCGCGCTGCGATCTATTATCTCGAAGGAGTCAAAGGGGCACACCGCATCCTGATCCTGATCTGCCTGTTGGTATTTGTGATCACACTGCTCGGTGCAGGTCTGGTGATGGTCCCTTTTGCATTGCTTCTTTTTATGCCCTGGGATCCTACCACCAAGGCGGTGGTTGGCATCACCATCGGTGCGATCTATCTGATTGTGCCTGCGGTAGCCCTGATTTCACTTTTGTCAGAGAAGCGATGGATGCGGATCACGGGGGCGACCGATGTCCTTCGCAAGCTTGCCAAATAGACCTATAAGAGTGAGAGTTACAAGATGGCAAGTCGATCCGTGTCTTGCGTCTACGATTGAAGAGTTGAGATTATGGATGCTAAACTGAAGCTGTTACCCCACAAAGTCAGAGTTATTGTCAATAATTTTAGCAAACCTCGACAAAATGACTATCTTTATGCACGAAAAAGGCTTAGCGTGTAAGCATCTTGGGAACAAAGAGTTACAAGGACGCATCCAAAAGAATCCCTACCTCTCCGCTTTAAGCCAAGTGGCTGAACTCTGGTTCGTTGTGTCGAATCTCCTCCTCAGTTTTGATTATCAGTTTTAATTGAAGTCTACTCCCCGAGTCCCAAAGCGGTTTTGTGAAGCGAGAGGATTCGACGACTTCTTCTGATATTGACAGACTTGAAACGAAGCGATATGTTTCAAAGCCTTCACGATACATCGTGTGCAAATAATTATGAGCAGACAACGAAATCGGTATTCGGGTTACCCCTGGAATCGGCGCAAAGACACGAGATGGTTGCGATGAAGCACTTTTTGCGAAGAATCATATTAATGGCAGTTGTCGTTGCTGGTCTGACGAATCAAGTCGGTTTTGGCGCCGAGTCAGAGCAAATCGATGTTATCCTGGGGAACAACGGGAGCGTGGTAAAGGGGAAAATCATTGGACGTGTTGAGGGAAAGTACATTACCGTCCAGATGGAGAATGGACAGCAGATCACTATACGCTTCACCCAAATTGCGGAAATCATGAAAGGTGATGCGAATTACGAGGCAAGACATCGACAGATTCTCGATTCACTGAAGCAACACCGCAGTGAATCGCAGTCAGTCGTTAAAACTATCGTTCATGCCGACCTGAACATTGGCGCCGACGATACCTCAAGCGCAATCGGTTTGACCGGAGTAGTGGCTCTACTAACAAGAAAAGGCGTCTCTGTCGGATTTGGAGCGGGCTGGGACCAACATGAAGACAACCGCTTCCTGCCGGTGTTTGGAGAGCTTGGCTATTATTTTACTGATGGGAATTGGAGACCATATCTGCGTCTGCAAGGGGGGTATTCTCTCGGGTGGCGGCGAAACCTTAACAAGTCTGACTTTGGCGGTTTTCGCCTGCAATTTGGTATTGGATTGCAAAGGGCAATGAGTGAACAATTATCGCTTGCTGTTCAGTTCAACTATAACAAGCAGAGCGCGGGCGCGGAAATATGGGGGTGGGTCCCCCAATTCGAGTGGATTTCCGGATCGCTCGGCATTGCATTTTAGATTGATGGAAGTGATTCCCCGCAAAGGAGATTCGCGATGAACACTATATCAAAAGCGCTTGGCGCGGTGCTAATCCAAATTACTTTGGTCGTGCCTGCACTCTGCCAAATCAATGATTCTGCTTTTTCGAAATTATCACCGGCAAATCAAGACTTCCTTTTGGCAGGCATCTGTTACCAGGCCGGACAATACGATAAAGCTATCCTGCTATTCCAAGAGGCACTTGAACTGGATACTGCCAATCCAAGTCTCTCGGACACCTATTGGCACGTCTTGATTGACAATCTCGGCATGTCGTATGGAATAACCGGCAATCTTGACAAAGCCGAAGAAATATTTCGCTATGGTCTTTCCAAAGATACAGCCTATCCGCTTTTTTACTATAACATCGCGTGCGCTTACGCCGAGCGCGAGAATCTCGACAGCACAATCGTCTATCTCAAGAGGGCATATACGTTCAAGGCCAATATGCTTGAAGGGGAGCAGTTCCCGGATCCCGCGGAGGACGGATCTTTTCAACGCTTCATGAAAGAAGAAAGATTCCTGAGCCTTTTAGCACAATTCAAGCAGGAATCTGAATCGGTTTATTCTTCTGAAAAGCCCAATTATGGTGACACGGTAATCGTCGATATCAACTGCGATGGCGTCATGGATATCGCATTCGGAATCAAAAGGGATTCTATCTACGAACTAACCGTTGTACTCGGGCCCTTGACTGATTCCTCAATGCGTTCGACAATCGAGTTTAGCATCGGTTCTCCAGCTCTATCACAAAGTGACATCTGTGGAAAAGAAGCTCGGGTGGAGGTGGAAGCGCTCTATGGTTCCGATGAGGAAATGATGAGTGAGCTTGACTATATACCGGATGGGTATGTTGCCTCGGAACGGTGCAAAGGACTAGTGGTTTTTGCTGTAGGCGGAGAGTGCGATAGGTTTCACTGCTATTGGAATCGTGAATCCAATTGCCTTGATTGGTGGCGACTGTAAAACTGCCCCAACCCCCTCAAAAGCCTATCGACCACTGCAAGGCGTATAGATTCGTGTTCAGGTCGCTATCCCCTTCGAAGCGGTTGATCTGAGTCACCAGCTTCGTAGTCATCCGTCGGAATGGATGATAGCCGATGCCAAATTCCACTCTTGATACCGGAAAATCCCAATACTGCTTTTTCCCCTGTGAATCGGAGAGTTGCGATGGCCGCCAGGCATCGTACCTTCCGGCCAGATACCACCCCGGCGTGAATTTGTACTGCGCCTCGATGTATCCGGCGGCAAGGCCAAGATCGGGGAGACCGGGGTACTGCCAATTGGTGTACGCGGCTTCCGCAATTATCGAAAGATAATCCCCAATCCACTGCACCTCGGCTGCGGCGCCGGTATTCAGGTAATCATTGTAATTGTACTCTTTGGTGTTGTCTGCCTCATAGCCAAGCGCATCTTCATAGAGGTATGGTCCTGCCCATGCCGATACACCGTACGACAGCGATGGCCCGGAGTGCATGACAAGATGCGTGGTTAGTTGAGGGATATCTTTATTCTGCTCAATCATGGTATACCCTACCGAACCAACCAGCAAGCCGAGCGAGTAATCAAGATTCCCCTTCGATCCATACAATTCCAAGCCGGTGTTCCAGCAAGCATCGTATATAACCGGAAGGCCGAACCGACTGCGGGTTGTGCGTTGAGCAAGAAAATCGTCGACTGAATTAACAGAGTCTTTTCTTCCCGGATACAAATTTGAGTGATGGATATACATGAGCGGCTGTCCGACGAGCGGATTCTTGTCGCTGTATGTGCGGGGGCCGAACGCCCCAACCGTACCCGGAATGAATCCGATATTGGCATTGAGCCCACTACCGCCGAGATGCTCTATGCGGGCATACGCGCCGTACAACGAAAAGGTGTTGTTGTTAATGAGAACCTGAATGAAGATCGAGAGATTGTCTTCCGGTTTGGCGTCGAAAAACAGTCGCGTGCGCATGGAGTGGAAATTACTGAAATTCTTGAAGGTGACGTTGGTGACATCTTTGCGGAACTCGTCGCTATTCTTAAAGACGATATCTGTCAGGCCGCTGACATTCGCTTCGGCGAACAGGGACTCAGCACAGATGACTACAGCGCATAACACTGCTAATGCCAGTTTCATTACACTATCCTCCTGCTACGGCAGAAGCCATAGCTTGTGATTCGGGAACAAGGGTTGATGGAAGCGTGATCACAAAACGCGTGCCGACTCCGGATTGTGATTCGACTGAAATTGCGCCGCCATGATCTTCGACTATTTTTCGGGCAATCGCCAGCCCAAGACCGGTGCCGCTCTCTTTGCCGCTGGTGACAAACGGTTCAAAGATTGTGGCACAGATCGATTCCGGAATGCCCGGGCCGTTATCGTCGACTTCAATGGCCACCGCTCTCGAATCAACACTCCACCGCACCATTACCGATTGCCCCGGTTTCAGTGCCTCACGGGCGTTATTCAGAATATTATCAATCACGCGCCGGAATCTGGGACCGTCCATATTGACATGCGCATCAGGATTGCCACTACACGAGAGCTGAATACCAGCAGACGCGAACGATGCGGCATGAAACTCACGCACCGACTCGAAATATCGTGCGAGACTTGTCACGCTCAAATCCATTCGTGTGCGCCCCCGGCTGTAGTCCAGAATATCCTGCGCCAATGCGAGCATGCGGTCGGTCTGGTCCTCGATAGATGCGCAGTATCGTTCGAGGCGAGCGGCGTCACCGGGTTTCATGCGAATCAGTTCGATATTTCCCTTGACTACTGCAATAGGATTCTTGAAATCATGGATGATTCCTGCCGCCATCTGTCCCAGCGCCGCCATCTTGGTCGAGGCCAGACGCTCCGCATGGGCGCGGTCAATCGTCTCGCGGTCGGCGACAATTCGTGCGCGCATCCTTTCCATCTCACCCGCCAGGAAACCGAATTCGTCGGAGGAACGAGGCATAATGGTCGTTTCCATATTACCTGAGGCGATTGTCTCGGCGGATCGTACGAGATAGTCGATCTGTTTACCGATGTGACGCTCGGTGACGGCGTAGATAATCGCAAGCGTAATGGCTCCTCCGGCAATTGCCATGATCAAAAGGTAAAGCGTAATTTGCGATCGAATCGGCGCGACGTGTTCGTCGAGCGAACCAACAAAGGTAATCATCGCCCCTGACGATGCGCTCGGCAGTGACGAGCAGATAAGATCCTCGCCGTCGACTTTGATCTGCTGTTCAAGGGTCGTAGCCGTTAGTGAATCGAGAAGGGCCGGGCGCTCTGCTAACTTCTGAGTGAGCGGTGATTCTGAGTGACCAAGCACCGTGTGGTCCATGGCTACTATCACGTCAAGGCCTGTCAGACGCTTCAAATCGTGCGCCATTCCCGATGAAAATTCCTTGCCGACAAGCATCCATCCGAGCTTTGCGCCGCCGTTGCTCGTAACCGGCGACACCGCAAATTCAAAACAGTGACCGTTTGTCATCTGATAGGTGAGAAGATTGGAAGTGCGATCGCTGTGTAGCAAAGCGGGTACAATCGTACCAACCTCGTGCGGTGAAATGCCCTTCCCGTACATGACGCGACGGGAGTTGTCGAGAAGAATCAGCACATCGGCGGAAAGAATCTGCTGATATACCGGCGCTTCCTGTGATATCGTGGCCGAATCCTCGGTCTCCATGGCCGCCAGGAATCGGGGGGAACCAAGGATGACATCAAGCTCCTGTTCGCGGACAATCGTGCGGTTTGATTCATATTGTGCGAAAACCGTGCGGGCATGGTCAAGATTTTGCCGGAACAGACTCACCATCCCCTCTTTCAAAACAGCCGTGGTTATAAACAAAGAGGCGGTGACGAATACGACAATAATGATCGTGACCATCAAAAGATATCGCCTGGTGAGCGTGAGACGGCGAATCATCGGACAGCCACCTGCGTGGTGTCGCCGACCACGGTTATCGTTTGTTCGAGGTCGGATTGATTCTCCTGCCAGACATGAAGGGTGTAATCCCCCTGCTTGATATCCGAGATTGTGAAAACTCCCTGGTCATCGGAGACCGTGAAATACGGGGTCTCAAGCACATGCAAATAAGCGCGCATCGAGTTGTGAATCTCGCAGAAGATCTTCACAATCCCCGGTTTATCAAAAACGATGCTCTTCGATTTTCCGATGGCATAGCGACCGAGGTCAAACTTCTTCGTTTTTGAATATGAAAAGACGTTATGGAAGTAGGGATCAAAATTGGGGAATTCCACCGATGAACCGACTGTCACTGCCAGCACCGACGGCTGGAACATCATGTCTTTCTGCGCCATCGAAGGGTGAGTTGCTACCGGCAGTACAGGTGGAAGGCTGTCGCCGGTGAGATATACCACCGCAAACTTCTGCGGCTCGCAGGAGCAATTGGGCATCGAAGTTTTTGGCGCGGCAGTTTCCGGGCCTCGATAGCGGTTAATCTGGGGTGCAGTGGCGGGCTGGGACGGCGGACGCTCAACGCGACCGGTCACAACTCCGGCAATGCATCCCGGAGCCAATGCCATCCAGAGCGCGAAATACAATATGCGTAAGCGCAAACTTGCCTCGTTCATGTTTATCTATCCGATTGGTGGTCTCTTACTATTATCGGGAGAAAGGGGCATTGATTTAGGCCAGATGACATTATATGCCATGCGATAGCTGACTGACTAATCCGCTAATTGGGATTGACAAAACAGGTTGGAAGTTGGTTTACTTGGGGGAATGGGAGAACCTAAACGGGAGTTGAATATGAAGTCTATTTGTCTTGTGATGGGGCTGGTATCGTTAGCGTTGATTTCAGGTCGCGTTGCCGCAGTAACGCAACAACAATTCGATTCCACGATGACTCTGATTGATTCCTCACAATTTACTGAAGCGCTAGAGAGTATCCATGCACTCAGAAAAGCTGATTCAACAGATCCGGAAGCATATGTATTGTACGTGAATTTCTATTACAAGAAGTCCATGCAGAGCTATCTGCGTATTGATCGGGAACGATTCGAAGGTGACCAGTCAATATCGATTTTCGACTCACTTGGGGACACGGTTGGGTATATGGGGGATTATCAAGGCTTTAATTTTGACACTCTTGGCATCGGAACCGCAATCTTGAAGCAAGGAATCGAGTCATATCCCGACCGCTTGGATATGAGGCTGGGTCTGGCTTATGTATCAAATCAAGCTGGACTTTCCGCCGAAATGGCTGATGCCCTCAATGCTCTCCTGAATCAGCAAATGATA
>JBBTMW010000079.1:0-7202 GCA_038067995.1 Candidatus Zixiibacteriota bacterium | reverse complement strand
GACGCGCAATGAGTCGTGTTTCGTGTCATAATAAGCGCACGCCATTTCCCCGTCCGGATGCATACCCGCCAGTTGAAGACGATTGTCCATCTTGAGTTCCTCGCGCGTACGGTTGACATTCCAGGCAACATTCGAGTAAAGCGGAATGCTGTCGCCCAATGTCTCTTGCCATCCGGTGCGAAACTGAAGAATGAAGTAGCCGGGTTCGACATATTGGAAGTCAGTTGGGGGTGTCCATCGAGACACCCATTCGTTGTAAACGGCCCTCGTGCGTATTCGGGACACAGGTTGGCCGGGCGGAATCCAATCTTTGGAATCAACGAACAGACTGTCAATGACAGTGCCACTGAAGTCGACAACATACAGGGATGAACTCCCCCATACATTTACCCAGATGGTACTGTCTGTTGGATTGAATGCCGCCCTGTATAATGGTGTTTTATTGAAGCCGCTTGACTCTTCCAGTTTTGCCATCCGCTCCTGACCAATTTGAAACACATTTCGAGGTGCTTTGTTGTCGTCGACACCTTGTACTGTAAGCATATTTGTGCCGTCTTCGAAGAACCGTTGACTAAATATCAGATTGTCCTGAATATTGACTCGGGAGCCATAGTTGAGGTCATAACTGTTTTTCCACATCTTTGCCAACGGTTCGGCAGAGCCCAAGTTCTCGAGTACAAGCATTATTTTGCAGTAATCATCATATAGGACAACGGTACCCTTTTGAGGTTGCCGCCAAAGCCGGCTCGGTTCAAACAACTTGTCGAATTGCTCTTTCTTGTAACAGTCCGGATACCAATCCGGTCCTTCTTTGGCGCATTCCATGATCTGGCGACAAATATTGCTATCAGTTCTTAGCAAATAAATCCCTGAGCAACAACCGACAAGTATTGAGTCTCTCCCCATCAGGAGTACACTGATTCCGGTTGAGAACGATCCAACGGAATCAATTCTGATAGATGTCGAGTCTACGCGATTCAGGGTGACGCCAAGTGCTGGCGCCACTCCGAGCATCGCGCAAATCAAGACCAACAAAGACGAATACAAGAGAGTTTGTAGTTGCAAGCGATAGTTTTCGCTTGGGGCAGCGGCACCTCGTTTACCCAACTCGATATTAATCTTTGGTGTCAAATTCACCTTTGAGTTCAACTGTGCACTCATTTCCACCAGACCAACACTTGCCATTTTCCCAATGGCCATTGTATTTCACCTTGACTTCCCCTTTGCATCTCGCCGCCATACATGACATGCCGACGCCGATTGCTAGCACAACAATGAGCACCTTTCTTAAAATACTCTTCGCACTGAACATATTCTCTCCTTTCAGTTCAAGTTTAAACAGCAGGCTATATGTCTGCTTGCTATTGCGATCATCCAAAAACGTTGTGGCCAATTAAGTCCCATCCATGCTTCTCACTCCTCTCATAGTTCTTGACTGTCCGCATTCTCGACGCGTCGTATTTCGCTATGCAACTGGTGTGCCTATTTACGAGTCCGAGATATGACAAGGGTATATCCTGTTGATACGCAACAGAATGCGAAGGTGCTCGTGTAGCGCGATGCGATGCGGTGCATCGCCTCAAGTCGGGCGAAGTACGAGTTTCTCCGACAAGAGTACGAATTTCGGGGGGTGCGGTACGAATATTGGCCGAAGAGCGGTGTTTTAGTACGAGTTAGCGGCGTTCTGGTACGAGTTTCAGCGATTCAGGTACGAATTGCGGCGACGACGGTACGAATTCATTCTCAAACAAAAAAACCACCCGCTCACACTACATGAGCGGGTGGACCCACCAAAGAGAAATACAACTGAGCGCGCGCCAACGCGCTCACGGGAGTAAAAATGACAATCACTAATTCAGCAATCGGCATGCCACACCAAACGCTTAGGCGCACCCGTTATCCTAATTCGATGAACAACCGCTGATTACGAAAATCGCCGTAACGACTAGTACTTTCGCACCCAGCAATCCCTCGTACACCCATACGAACCGCCCGCACAAAAAACGGCGGACACCTTTCGGTATCCGCCGTGCATAGCAATCAATTAGAAATAGAATCAATGAACAATGACTGCTTCAGCGCCTAATCCAAACCTTCTCAGTTTAGATCGCACCGTCGCCTCATGGATTCCCAGCAGTCGAGCCGCCTCCGATTTGTTTCCGCCAGCCGCTAAAAGAGCTTCGGAAATGAGCTGATACTCAAATCGCTCGACCCGTTCAAACAGCGAAGCCGGAATGGCCTGTGTTGTGGCAGGGAAGAACGACCGTGCCAGCTCCACAAGGTTGCCGTCGGAAACCAGCTCAACCATCACTTCGAGCCGTTTCACTTTGTTGTACAGCTCGCGAATATTGCCGGGCCAGTCGTAGGCCACAAAGGTTTGCACCAATTCCGCTGGCAGAGCCTCGGCATGTCCAATGAGGCCACATCGCTCGACAAACACCCGCAACAGCAAAGGAATGTCTTCCTTGCGTTCTCGCAGAGGCGGAACATGGAAGGTCAATCCGCTGAGGCGATAATAGAGGTCGCGCCGGAAAGTACCCGATTCGACCATTTCTTCAAGATTTCGATTGGTCGCCGCGAGGAGTTTCACATCGAGATGCACCTCTTCCGTCGAACCGAGTGGCGTCAGGCAACGGCGCTCAAGGACTCCAAGGAGCTTGGCCTGAAGCATGAGCGGCATATCCCCAATCTCATCCAGAAAGAGAACGCCGCCGTTAGCCGCTACAAACAGTCCCGGCTTGTTCCCATTCGCTCCCGTAAAGGCACCCTTTCGGTAGCCAAAAAGCTCCGACTCAAGAAGCGTTTCAGGGAGTGAAGCGCAGTTGATAGCCACAAACGGTCCCGACGGACGCACTACCGAATGATAGTGTCGCGCCAAATGATCCTTCCCGACGCCGGTCTCACCAGTGAGAAGGACGGGTATGTCGGTCTTCCCGATCCGCGGCATCTGTTCGAGAAACCGCAGGATTGGCTGAGATGTCGTCACATAGGATGTATCGCTAATCGCCGAGACGGTCCGAGTGGCATCTGCTTGACCATGATTGGCGGCATCGCCCGCTACTATAAGTCGCTGAACGGTCTCAGCTCGCGTCATAAGTCCGGCATTCGAACAGCACTCCTCAGCTCGCAGGAGAAAAACCATTCGTTCTCGTTCCGAGAATGACAGTGACTGTCCCGCGGCCAGGAGCGTGTCGACTCTCTCACACCGTACACCCGACGTTTCCGCCAAGTCGATCGCCCGCTTCAGAGCGATGCGACCATCGGAAGATTGTCCAGCTGATTCGGCGATAAGCGCTTTGAGTTTCCAGAGCGCGCTTTGCTCAGCAAGGACTCCGGCAGACTCCATCACCGGGAGCGCCTGCGATATTGATTTCATCGCCGCACGGTGATTATTCAGGCGATACTGCGTCTCCGCCAGATGGCGCAGAGCGCGGGCCGCCAGGGTGCTGTTTGGGGCTATCGATTCGGCGAGTGACACGGCCTTTGTCAAAATGCTCAAAGCATCCTGGGTGCGACCGGTGCGATAGTGCAGTTCTCCAAGATATGTATAGTACATGACGCTGTCTCGCGTGTCGCCCGTCTTCGATACATGGCTCCATGCTGAGGTCAGCGTCTCTTCGGCATTGGCGAATTCCCCTTCTTGAATATGAAGGTAGCCAAGTGACATGAGGGACCGGCCGATTTCAAGACTGTCGCCAAGTTCCGTTGACAATTCGACGTTGGCTTTGAGATGCGCTTTTGCTGACGAATACTCACCGAGCAAAAGCTGGATACGTCCGATGTTGCCCATCATGAATGCCAGCTTTCGCCGGTCTCCGAGTTTCCGGGCGATTTCGATTGCGTCCATCAGATAGGAAAGAGCATTCTTGAAATCCCCCACCCGCTGGTAGAGTCCGGCAAGACAATTGAGAGCGCGGCTCTGACCCTCGGGACGCTCGTAACGTCGGAATATTGACTCGGCGTCGATGAAGGCTTTTTGCGCTTCCTTCAACTCGCCGCTATCACGAAGAATCTTACCGAGGATAACAAAGGTTTCGGCTAATTCCAGCGAATCGCCGCTGGTCTGCAGTCGATTTTGCGCCAGCCGCGCATACTTCAGCGCTTCGGCGTATTGATGCAGGGCGTGGTATGTCTCAGCGGCACAGCGGCAGGCTGTGCCTGAGTCGATCCACGCATGATCGCCGTCAGTTCCCATTCCGGCAGTGATGAACTCCACAGCAGATGTGAAGTCCTTGCGTTCCACTAATGAGACCAGATGGTGAACTGCAGGATCAGTAAGGTATTCTACCGGCAGTTTGTCCAATCTCATTTCATTTTCCTCCGCTCATCAGGATGGTTCGCGAAGGAGTGGTATTCGATGGCGCCACTCTCGTAATCGTTCGAGTGACCGGCACTGGTGTTGCCTGTCCCTTGGTGTACAACCTGAGTATGATTGGCATCGTGTAGCCGACGATCCGCCCGATTATCGACATCTGAATATATCCATAATCGCCGCCGGGTTGAATTCGCACGCCACCCGGATCGGTGATATCGCCGCCCCACGGATGATCTTCACCCGGATCGGCATTCCAGGGATCTTTCTCCCATGGAGTCGTTCGGCTCTGTGTCGTCTGTAGTGGCAAAATGACGCCAACAAGCAAAGTCATTAATAGAAGAACGGTGCGCTTCATACGGTTTTCCTCCGTTTACAAATGGTTTATAGAGTGATGCAATCCTTGTATTCTCACAAACAGATTTGTATGGCGGCTAATGGTGTCAGGTGAAGGCGAACAGGGTGAGGTCCCGTTCCATGAGATAGTATAACTTTGAATGAGATTTGTGTCAATGAAAGAATGGATGCAGGAACTGCGTCAGGGGGCTCCGGCCGTCACCGAACTGCTACGCTCGGAAAGATAGCGGGTCATCTCGCGTAGCTTGCCCCCCTGCCGCGTACGAGTTTTTTCCGGGATGCGCCGGTCATAGGTACTTACCCTGAGTGCCGTGATCTCGGCGTCGTCCTCCTGCCCCAATGCGGATTGGCATCTGAACATTTGATAATCGCACTCAATCAGATTGAAATAATTTCCCGGCTCAGAATAGAAACGGGACTGAAGTTGTGAAAAAACTGACAAGGCCTCATCGTACCGTCCGCTCTTCAGTGTCGCAGTGGCCATAGGCCAGAGGAATACTTTTCCTAGCGGGTATTGCGTGCGAAGCTCATTGCAAATCACTAAAACGGAATCGGGTTGCTCTTCATTCACGTATATCCATGCTAGCGCATGCCTCGCCGCCGAGCGCGACAGCGTCGCCTCTCGCACTGCACGATAGAGCTGTGCGATCCCTTTTTCGCGGTCGTCGTTAAAAATGCGAATCATCCTGAGCAACCCGGCCTTCTCCGATTTCCAGTAATGAAAAGCCCCAAGACCGGCGTAGATATCGACCGCCGTTGAATCAAATGACAATCCTTCACGATACTCCCCACCTGCCAACAGCCCCAGCCGGGCCGCCCGCGGCGACGAGCCGAACTTCGATTCCCACAATGCCCTATGCGCCTTGGCATGGCCGATCCAGAGACACATCCAGGCCGCCCTCTCTCCGGTCGCCCCTTTCTTCATTTGTTTGGCAAGCGTCTCGACTGAATCGTTGAGTGCCTTGAACCGGTCAGCGTAAAGATTCTCCTCGCAGTCAAACATCTCGTTCAGCAATGTCGCGGCGCGGAAGCAGTATCCGGCCGGGTCTTTCGGATATATGGTGATTAGTCTCTGCGCGACCGAATCTGCCGAGCGGTACTGTTCATTGAACAGATGCCCTTGAATCTCATTGATAATTTCTATCCTGGTGCTATCGAGGTAATGAGATGAATCATTATCTGAAGAGCGAATAGTTTTTGATAAAGTTGAAAGCAGAGAAAAAGTTGCTAAGAACAGAGCGAAGCGCTGTAAAGTTACGGCATGAAATGAGAAAAGTCTGGCAAGTATCACGATTGCCAGGCAATGTGAACTCATAGCGAAGTGGGAGCAACAAAAACAGCAATCAGATGACCGAGTGCCCCGGGAAGAAATCAAGGAGCTGAATATCCCTCTCGGTGGCAGCGGTCACGACAAGCGCATCCCCGACCATATGATAGACCATCCGGCACCCACGGCAGTTGTGATCATAGAGAGCATAGCTGTTTTTTTCGATTTTGCTTTTCAATAAGTCATCGGGAATCTGATAGTCTCCGGCCGCCATCACAAACACCGACACATACTCGCCGCCATTCTTGTAGAGAAAATGGCTGGTCGCGACCCCTTCAATCGTTTCGCTTTTACTGCCGACAAGCTGAAATGCCCCGACCAAAGGCTCGATCTGGTAATGCAACTCACTCGCGGTCGATCCGGCGACAGTTTCTGCCACGGCCAACTGTCCGGACTCAAAACTGTTCGTTGCCGACCAGTGGGCGCTTTCAAGCGGCATATACTCTTCGTTGTGACGATAGATCGCCGATGACAGCAAATAGACTCCGACAACCACGAAAAGGGAGGCCGCTACCGACAGGCTGATAGAAATCAGGTAAGCCGATTTTTTTTTCGCCGGCGCCGCTTGCGTCTCTGATATCTGATCAATCGTATTCAGAATCCTCAACTTGAGCGACTCAAGCCGCTCTGTTGATGGCATCGAACGTGCCCGCTCGACGACGAATTCGTGAAGGGCTCCCTCGAGCTTGTAGCGCTCGAAGCAGTGGTGGCATCTCTCAAGATGCTGTTTGATTTCCTGCGTGTCGACCTGCGATGCTTCTTTATCCAAAACGTCGTAGAGAAGACTCAATGCTTCCTGACAATTCATGTTGTCTTGTCCTTCACGAACCCATTTCTGATTGCGTAGTCGAGCAGTTGCGCCTGAAGGAGCTTTCGCCCGCGATGCAGTCGCGACTTGACCGTTCCTAATTGTAAATCGGCGATCTCGGCAATTTCCTGATAGGAAAATCCCTCAAGAAACGACAGCACCACCACCAGTCGAAAATCTTCGGGAAGCTCTTCAATCGCTTTCTTGACATCTTCGTCAAAAATCTTGGCCATCAATGCTTGTTCGGGATTGTTTCCGGGGACAAGCGTCGACAATTGGCCGTAGAGATAATTGTCATCGAGGTCGTCGACATTGACCGCCATCGGCGAACGGCTCTTCGAGCGGTAGTCGTTGATGAAGATGTTGGTCATGATCTTGAACAACCATGCCCGACAATT
>JBBTMW010000078.1:8748-12409 GCA_038067995.1 Candidatus Zixiibacteriota bacterium | reverse complement strand
TGGCTACTTTGTGCCGGAGGATGTGTCGCGTTATTCGGTTACAGAGGCAATTTCCCGCACCCTTGCTCACCACCCCAGTAACCAGACCGCACTTGAAGCGACTCGGGTGGCCGACGCGAACATCGGGCAGGCCAAGGCCTCTTTATATCCTCAGATAAAAGCCGAAGGGATCGCTGGCTGGCGTGATGACAATGCTATCAACAACCTCGAACGATTACTATCCAATGACGGTTACCGTGGATCTTTGGTGCTCGAGCAGGAACTTTTTTCAAAGGCGTCATCGGCTCAACGAACAATGGCGCGTCAGAATCGGGCACTGAGCGTCGTTGACGAAAAGGAGACTCGCGATCATCTCATAAAATCAGTGGAGGTTGCCTACCTAACGGTTCTGGAGACGACTGAACATTTCGTCAATGCCCAGCAGAACCGTCTGATAATCGACCGTCTTCGCGAACTAAGCTGGCCGCGAGAGCGATTTGAATCCCGTCCGGAACGGGAGCGAAGCCGGCTCGAGATTGAGCGTCTGTCGGCTTCTATCGCAACCAACAACGCCGAGGCCGCGCGCGTGTCTGCCACCGCGCTTCTCAACTCCCTGTTCAACATGCCCGCAGACGCCCCCTTTCTGCTCGACAGCGGCGCATTTTCAACCAAATCGATCTATATCCATTTTTCGGCTCTCAGTCAGATAATTGCGACAACCGACGGAGAGAAAAAGGTCATGGCGTTTTTTCAGGAGTCAGCTCAGGAGAACAATATATCTCTGCAATTGGCGCGATTGCAGGTCGAGCGTGCGATTGTGCAGAAATTCGCGGCAAATGCCGGGCGCTATCCAAGACTGTCTTTTCGCGGTTCGCTCGATTTTACCGACGAACTCACTGAAACTGATTTGCTGAAAGAAAAATCTCCGAGCGCGACAGTAGCCGCTCGTCTGGAATTGCCGCTGTTCCTTGGTGGCAAAACCGGAAAAGATCGCCAGATTCGCACCGCCGAATTTAATCAAGCCGAATTTCATCGCGATGCCGTGAGCCTTGAAACAATGACCACAGTTGCCGGTCTTTCAGCGGAGTTCTTTGCAACATTGTCGAGTGTGCCGATTGCGATGCAACTGGACCAAAAGGCAAGTCAGTATCTGGTTGAAATCACCAAAGAATACGAAGATGGAAATGTATCATTGAACGATTTTCTCGATGCCTCCCGAGCCGCCCATTCGGCCAGAACGAGCCTGACAGCTTTGCAGTATCAGTATTTCCAAATTGTCTGCGAACTGGTGCATGTTATCGGCTGGGATGGAAGCGACAAGACCCAATTCGACCGCCTGTTCATTTCAAAGATCCGCGAACGGTTTGGAAGTACGACAAGATAAGTTTTTTCGTCAGAGTTCTGAGGTGCGCTGTGCGCATTTCTCTTTTCTGTCATTCCTGCGCCAACTCTGTCATTCCCGCGCCCACTTTGTCATTCCCGCGAAGGCGGGAATCCAGTCTTCGTCTTAGTAGGGTGGAACCTGAAGGGTTCCGCCGCTTGTGACTCTTCAGTAGGGAAGAACCCTGCGGGTTCTTCCCTACCAAGAGCTAGAACTTGACTCCCTCGCTCTTCGCAGGCATTCCCCTCTTCAAAAATACCCCCGCATCCACTTTACAAAATCGACTCCCAGCCAACCGGCCACTGCGAGAATCCCGATGAGACGCATCTGCCTTTTCATTGGGGAATCGACAAACAATGGCGTGGACTTACCACTCCGAACAGCGACGAATACTCGCGTATAGTTAATCATGGATGCAATCAGCAGTACCGCGCAGACCCAAGTCAGAAACTGGGTTCCGTAGTCAAATCGGATAGTCGCTGAGCCCATCAGCACCGCTATCGAGGCAAAGGCATACTTGCCGGTCAGATTGGACGGCATGACTGCGTCGCGCTGTTTCACCAAAATCGCTCCAGCTGACACTATCAGCAGATCGCGCACGATGATAAGCCCGGCCAACCACAGCGGAAAATCGCGATAGAGAATCAACCCAACGACCACAATGACGGCGAAAACTTTATCAGCGAGCGGATCAATGGTTGCCCCTATCCTGTCGCTTTGTCCAGATTTTCTTGCGAGATAGCCGTCGAGTCCATCGGTGATTCCGGCCAGTATGACCAGAGCCACGGCGACCAGTGTCCCGGCAAGTGAATCAACCGAGAGTGCGATAATGACGAACGGAGCGATGACTACACGCGAAAGGCTCAAGAGATTAGGCGGTGTCCAGAGGGATGACGACATGGTCGTAAGGTAGTGGAATTCTGAACGCGCCGAAATTGACTTTTTCGCCGCTTCAAGCCATCATAAGATTGTATGCCTTCGACTCGGAACCTGTCACCAATCTCTGCGATCTCTCCTGTCCGCATTACGGCGTTTCAGCGCCGGATTTTCCGGTTCTATGCAAAACACGGACGAAGGCTGTCATTCAGAGAGACGACGGATTCCTACAAGATAGCGGTGGCTGAGATAATGCTCCAGCAGACGCAGGTTGACAGGGTCATTCCAAAGTGGGAAAGTTGGGTCAGACGCTGGCCGTCATGGAAATCGCTGGCAAACGCCACCAACCGCCAATTGCTCGCCGAATGGCAGGGGCTGGGCTACAACCGCCGTGCCCTCTTTCTTGGCAAGGCCGCCCAAGTGATTGTTGATGGATTCGGGGGAACGACGCCACGTGACCCTGCGCTTCTTCAGACACTTCCCGGGATTGGACCCTACACCGCCAACGCCATTCTCATCTTCGCATTCAATGCTCCGCTTGTCACGATAGACACAAACATCCGAAGAGTCCTCCTGCATGAGTTCGGGCTCCCTGCGACGCTTTCGAAGCCGGAGTTGGAACAGCTGGCATGGCGAGTACTGCCCAAAAGACGCTCCCGCGATTGGCACAATGCATTGATGGACTATAGTGTGCTGGCCCTTCCGAAATCGATCGCCGCCATTCCTCCGCTCACAAAGCAGTCGCCGTTTGAGGGATCGATTCGCCAGATTCGCGGCGAGATAGTTCGAAGATTGGCGCGGCAAAAGTCCGTGACATATCAGTCGGTGGCGACAGCCATGAATCGCTCTCACGACGATGTCTTGCGGGCAGCGACCTCATTAGAGAAAGACGGCGTCGTGAAATGCAGGGTAGAATCGGTTCGCCTGAAGTAGGCTTGATTGAATTATGCGGAGATTACTAGGGGAAGCACACCGCCGTAGGGAGTGTTGAAAAACCTTCAATTCTCACCGCACCCTCATGCATGTCACTCCCGCGGAGGCGGGAGTCCAGTCCTAACTCTTTAGGAAACAAGACTGGATGCCCGCCTTCGCGGGCATGACAGAGATGAGAACCTTGCGCTAACACCCTTTTTCAACAAGCACCCGTACGGCGGGGACTCTCGGAGCGCATACTAGTTCCCACCGCGAAGCGGTGGGCTACCAGATTATGTCAAAATTGAATTAAATTGAGAACAGGTTGATACCTGTGGCGCGGCGGCGGATAAGACTGTCCAATACCACCATCGCTCCCAGGGCCACCACACCGGCAACGGCGAGAGAGTTGTTACTTATCAGCGGGAGAATCTTATCGCTCTGGCCGGAGGCACTTTGGAGATAGGAGATGCCCAACTGCATGTTGTACTCCGCCGCCTCCCTGGCTGAACC
>JBBTMW010000078.1:0-8738 GCA_038067995.1 Candidatus Zixiibacteriota bacterium | reverse complement strand
AACTCCTTCGGCAAATTCGGTTCTTGCTATTACCCACCCAATGGAAGCGGCGGCAGAAAGTCCGGCGCCAATCCATCCGAGCGTGGTCACAAGAGATGATGGTTGTGGATTGTAGACAGACGAGGATTCGATCCTCGCCATAATCAGATCGGAGGACTCGGCCGAAATCTTTTCGCCCTGAATTGCAGAAATCGACCCCACCACCTTCCGATAATCCGAAAGGCGCAGATCGCACAACTCGCACTTGTCGAGGTGCAATTGAAGGAGGGGCTTTTCACGCCGGAGAGAGCCGTCGAGAGCCTCCTGAATTTCAAATTCTGTCAGGTGCCGGTAGCCCATGCTGATTCCATTTCATTTTTGTAGCCGACCGCCAGTCGGTCTTTCAACATTTTTCGCGCTCGGAAAAGGTGACTTTTGACTGTCCCGCCGGGAAGTTTGAGCATGGCGCCGATTTCATCGTATGACAAATCACAGAAATGATACATGGTGAGTATTAAACCATAGCGAAGTGGGAGCTTGTCGATCTCCTCGTTGAGCTTTCGCGACATATCCCTGTCCGAGGTATCGAGATCTGGCGCGATGCAATCAAGCGCGACGTCATCGAGCGTGGCTCCGTCGGACATATCTTCAAACAAGGCGACTTTGCATTTTTGGAGGTGGTTGTGACAGGTGTTGTAGGCGATTCGGGCGATCCAGGTTGAGAGCCGCGATTCCTGCCGGAATGAACCGAGGTTCTCGTAGACCCGCACGAAGATTTCCTGAACGAGGTCTTCTCTATCGGCGCCGTTGGGGATCAGCCGGAAGACGATATGGTTGACCAGTCGACCGAATCTATCGATAACCACGCGAAACGATTTTTGGTCGCCTGAGAGAATCTGTGATATGAGAAGATCGTCTGTCATAGTGCCTCTGGGCATATTAGACGAGCCCTGCCGGGAATTGTTTCGCTCAAATCGCAACATTTGGGCGGTGACCCTGTCTAACGGATTGTAAGCAGGAACGAAAAGAACGATAACACTATAGAACTGGAGGAGTTATGGACGAGTTTTTCAAAACCGTACTGCCGATGTTGATTGTCTTCGGCACGATCGCCTTCGTTGTCAAGACAACCCTTGAATACAGGATGAGGCGTCAGCTGATTGAAAAGGGGCTGGTCGATGACAAAGCCCGAGCCATGTTTGCGGGACCAATCACCACTGAAACTTCGATTAAATGGGGAATGGTGCTCATTGGAGTCGGCCTGGCGATTTTGCTGGGCGAAATGTTTCCCTACAGCATCTCGGACGAGATCACAGTCAGCTTGATTTTCCTCTTCAGCGGTATTGGATTGATAGTGTTTTACCTGATTTCGCCGTGGCTTGCGAAGCGTCAGAAAGACAAATTGACGATGTAAGGATTCTAAGGATGACCTCACTCGCCCGTCTTGTGACGACGCGAGATATCACTGAAAGGCCGGGTTCCACCACCCCGGCCTTTTGCGTTTTGTAGGGAGCGACGAGCTATTTCTGTGCGCGGCAGACGTCCCGTCAGCCTGTTCCGCGCCATAGTCTGTCATTCCGGACAAGTCTCGCCTGAGGCGGGATGCATATCCGGAACCCATCTTATCTCAGTCTTGGTACCCCATCCGCTTCGCGGTGGGGACTCGGCGCACGCATCATCCCACCCCCGACAATCACGGGCAAAGCGGCAACGCAGGCCCTCCGCCGAAGAGATAGTTCACGAGGGTCGTAAGGTCGACCACATTCACAGAATTATTGGCAGTGACATCCGCCTCGTCTCTACAAACGATTGGGCTTCCCGCCGCGAACAGATATTGCACAAGGTTTGTAAGGTCGACAACATTAACGACATCGGCCAGATCGGCGTTGACATTGCCGCGAGTCCCGACGCAACAGGGACCAAAGTTTAACTTAGTCACAAACCCATCACCATAGTAATTGTAAGCCTGAATTGGATTCCGGGTGGGGAAGTTCCAAGAAAAAGTCTTGCCGGTAACAAAGATATCCCCTTCCGCGTCGACCGCAATTCCATAACCATAATCATAGCCGCTTCCCCCAAGACATGTGCTGGACATCAGACCACTGCCGACAGTGGCGAGTTTAGTCACAAAAGCATCGTAGACACTATCCTGAACCAAGTCCTGGAATTGGTTCAGCTTGGGGAAGTTTACGGACTGAGTATAGCCCGTTAGATAGGCATTCCCTCCGGTGTCGACCGCGATTCCACAGCCAAAATCACTGCTACTTCCCCCCAAATAGGTGCTGTAGACATATCCACTGCCAGCACTGTCGATCTTGGAGACAAAAGCATCAGTAGCGCCACCAATGGTGGCTTGAAATGGATTGTTGGTGGGAAAGCTCGGAGACATGGTAGTGCCACTTACATAGGCATTCCCCCCGAGATCAACCGCGATTGCTATGCCATGAAAGGCATCTTCTAAGACGGATCCGCCAAGATATGTGCTATAAATAAGCACGCTACCAGAACTGTCGACCTTGGTAACAAAGGCATCAAGGGAACCACCAATAGCACCACCGCCAATGAAGGCATGGAATGGATTATTGGTGGGAAAGTCTGCGGACGTAGTATAGCCCGTTACATAAGCATTTCCCCACGCGTCGACCGCGATTCCAGTTCCTAAATCCCAGTCACCTCCCCCGAGACATGTACTGTACATTAGTCCATTGCCAGCGATGTTTAGTTTGGTGACAAAAGCATCATATAGGCCACTTTGGGAGGGCTGGAATGCGTTCACTGTGGGGAAGTTTGAGGAAAAGGTAAAGCCCGTCACATAGGCGCTTCCCCCGGCGTCAATTGCAATACCGGACCCATAATCTGAGTTATCCCCGCCAAGATATGTACTGTAAATCAGCCCGTCGCCGGCGCTATTGAGTTTGGTGACAAAGACTTCAAAGGTTCCATCATCGACGTCTACCTGAAATGGATTCTGGGTAGGGAAATCAGGGGAACCAGTTGTGCCCATAACGTATGCATTCCCCCCCGCGTCAACCTTGATCCCACTGCCTAGCTCACCGTAACTCCCCCCGAAATAGGTGCTGTAGATGACTCCACTGCCGTCGCTCTTAATTTTGGTAACAATTGCGTCGTAATACCCAACCACGGATACTTTGTAAGGATTTTGAGTAGGGAAGCCTGTGACCAAGGTCTCGCCTACTACATAGACATTCCCTCCGGCGTCTACTGCGATTCCATGGCCAACATCACCCCCGCCGCCTCCAAGAAATGTGCTGTAGACGAGACTTATTGAATATACACCCGATGTCGCCGCCGATAGTGGCCTCTCCAACTTGGTCGCTGGCTGGTCGGCAAGTATGATGCCTTCAAACTGATGCTCCCCAAGCGAGGTCTTAACCATCGAACTTGTTGCTGACAGAAGGGTCACAACTTCCGCGCCGCGGTACTCGACTTTAACCTGAGTAAGAGCCTCACTTGAAGTCGCGATTACCTCTTCCTGCAAGAGGCCATCACGAGATGAAAAACTAACATCCACCCCTGGATAAAGCCCCCGCATTGACACCGCCTTGAAATTCGGAACATTCGAGCGCCATTTTGACTTGTCATTTCCGATAAAGTAATTGCACTTGTAGTCCATCTCCTCAAGCCCCAGCACCTCAACCGATGCACTCGCCCCCACAAACTCGGCTTTCACCATCGTGGTCAGGATGCTGTCGTTCTGGTGGTCGAATTTGCCGGACATGGCATCAAGGGACGGTGTGGAAGGACCGATTGCCGTGGCCGATGGAGCCGTTTTTTCGACGAGCTGATAAAATTGATACCAGATGCCGTCCTTTGTGAACCACATCGTCGTGCCATTTGACGAGGCGCGAAACAAGATGTTATCCGGCCACTGCCCCATATTCTGGGTAAATGGCAGTGACGTCGAACCCTGATCGCTTGAGATGTTGGTAAATGTTGGTGATATCTTCGTGGTGGCGGCGTGAGATTCCGCAACCAGACAGAAGGCTAACGCCAAGACCATTGAGACAAGAAATGTCAGAGGACGTGACATAACGACTCCTTCTTTATTGGCGCAATTTGTAGAGATGCATCTGTAGGATAGGAAGGCGTGTGATGTTTGTCAAGGTGAATCCCACTCCATAGGGCGTGTTGAAAAAGTGGTGAAGATGCAAAATCGGCGAAATGTGTCCCGGAAGGTCGCATCGAGCGCAGACGAGATGCGTTGTCTTACAAAGAGTTGGATAGGCTCCCGCTTTCGCGGGAGTGACACTTTTGTGGTTGCAGTATAAATTGAAGGGTTTTTCAACAAGCCCGAACGGTGGGTTCTTGACGCCCCTACGCCCGTACGGCGGCGAGGATAAGATCGAGATTCTTCTTGGCGTCACCGAACAACATCCGATTGTTCTCTTTATAAAACAACGGATTCTCCACACCGGCATAACCGCTCGCCATACTGCGTTTCATCACAATAGATGTTTTGGACTTCCACACTTCCAGCACCGGCATGCCGGCGATAGGGCTGGAGGGATCCTCAATGGCGCTTGGATTGACAGTGTCATTCGCACCTATCACTAACACGAGATCGGTCGACGGAAAATCATCGTTAATTTCATCCATCTCAAGGACGATATCATAGGGAACACGCGCTTCGGCGAGAAGAACATTCATGTGGCCGGGGAGCCGTCCTGCCACGGGATGGATTCCAAACCGGACAGTTGTGCCTCTTGCACGAAGGAACTTTGTGATATCTGACACGGCGAACTGAGCTTGCGCAACGGCCATTCCATATCCGGGGACGATGATGACGCTCTTGGCGGCATTAATAAGCTTGATCGATTCCTCAACGGTCACCTGAGTGACATTGCCCGTCATCGCCGCACCTCCGGTCGGAACGACTCCTGATCCGGCGCCGAATCCGCCGAGAATAACAGAGATAAATGAACGGTTCATGGCACGACACATGATATAGCTGAGGATGGCTCCACTGCTTCCGACAAGAGCGCCGGTGATAATAAGCAGATCATTCGAGAGCATGAATCCTGCCGCCGCCGCCGCCCATCCCGAATAGCTGTTGAGCATCGAAACGACAACGGGCATATCGGCTCCGCCAATGGCCATCACCAGATGCACCCCAAAGACCGATGCGATAGCCGTCATTATCAGGAGCGCGGTCATGCCGCCATGATCCGGCGCACCCACGAACTGAATCCCAAACCAGAGACAGCCAAGACTCATCGCCAGCGTATAGAAGTGGTGTCCCGGGAACTGAACCGGCCGGCTTGTTATCAGCGCTCGAAGTTTGCCAAAGGCGACAACTGAACCCGTGAATGTTATTGCTCCGATGAAAACGCCGAGGAAAATCTCTATCTCATGGATGCGAACTTCAACCGGAGTCATGGTGCCAGTCGGTTGCAGATAATTGGCAACACCCACCAACACCGCCGCCGCTCCGACAAAACTGTGGAGCATGGCGACCAGTTCGGGCATTGAGGTCATAGCCACGCGGGTGGCAACGGTCGCGCCGATGATAACCGCGGGTAGCATAATCGCCGCCAGTGTCCCCAACTCGGTGAAATCAAATTCGGCCTGTTTCAGAATAGCGAATGTCGTGGCGATGATCGCGATAATCATGCCGATGATGCCAAAGACATTTCCTTTACGGGCGGTCTCCTGACTCGACAATCCGCCAAGGCTCAGGATAAAGAGGATACTCGCCGCTATATATGATACTGTTACCAGACTCGTTGTCATAAACTTTCGTCCTCGTCATTCCGGCGAAGGCCGGAATCCAGTTCTGTGCATTGATTGATAAGATGGATACTAGCTTTCGCTGGTATGACAGATTTGGGCAAACGCTGCCATGTCATTATTTCAACGGCCCTCATCTCTGGAACATCTTCAGCATGCGCTGGGTGACAAGAAAACCACCGGCGATATTGATAGTGCCGATAAAGATCGCTATCGCACCCAGTATGGTTGTCGGCGAGGCGAGTGGTCCGCCGATTTGGAGCATGCCGCCGATGATAATGATACCGCTGATGGCATTGGTCACACTCATAAGGGGTGTATGCAGAGCGGGTCTGACATTCCAAATAACCTGCCAACCCACAAAACAGGCCAGCACAAAGACGGTAAAGTGCGCCAGGAATGACTCCGGTGCGCCATAACCGATTGCAAACAGTCCGGCTCCTCCAATGAACATCCACAAGGGTGCAAGATTTCGTTTGCGGGGTTTTGCTTCAGCGGCGGCTTCCGGTTCTACTTTCTTTTCGACGGGCTTTGCCTCAGCCTTTGGTGTCGGGGCCGGTTTGGCTACTTCGGCAACTTTGGGTGGAGGCCAGGTGATTTCACCTTTGTGGATGACCAACGCCCCGCGGACGACCTCGTCGTTCATGTCTACCTTGAATCCAGCGCTACCCCCCATATCGGAGAGCAGATGCCAGAGGTTGGTTCCATAGAGTTGGCTGGCTTGTTGCGCCATGCGGCTCGCCAGATCGGTAAGCCAGATGATAGTGACGCCATTGTGGCGATAAATCTCGCTGGGATGGGTAAGTTCGCAGTTGCCCCCCTCTTCGGCGGCGAGATCGACTATCACCGACCCCTGACGCATCGATTCCACCATCGCCTTGGTAATAAGCGTTGGGGCTTTGACGCCGGGAATCAGGGCAGTCGTGATTATGATATCAACGTCACGGGCCTGTTCTGCAAATAGCTCCATTTCAGCCTTGATAAACTCGGGGCTCATGACTTTGGCGTAGCCTCCCTGACCTGTACCATCCTCGACGAATGTCAGTTCAAGGAACTCCGCCCCCATACTCTCGACCTGTTCTTTAACGGCTGGCCGGGTATCGAAGGCGCGCACTATTGCGCCAAGATTTTTTGCGGCGCCAATAGCGGCAAGACCGGCCACTCCGGCTCCGATGATCAAGACTTTGGCGGGTAAAACTTTGCCGGCGGCGGTAATCTGCCCGGGGAAAAAGCGGTCAAAATGCGAGGCCGCCTCGACCACGGCGCGATAGCCGGAGACATTTGCCATCGAACTGAGAGCATCAAGTTTCTGCGCCCTGCTGATGCGCGGGACGGCATCCATCGCGATAACGGTCGCTTTGCGACCTGCCAGGCGGTTCATCAGCTCCTTGTTTCGTGACGGCCAGATAAAGCTGATGAGGATTTTTCCCTCGGTAAGAAGATCCGCCTCGTGCTTTTTAAGCTGAGGATGCTCCATTGGGGGACGAACCTTGAGAATGATGTCGGCCTGATTCCAAAGAGCAGTGGCATCGGCGACTATCTGACAACCGGCATCGGTGAACGCGTCGTCGCCGAGATTCGCGGCTGAGCCCGCTCCCGACTCGACAAGGATATCGAATCCGAGAGCTTTTAGTTTCTTGGCCGTATCAGGTGTCGCAGAGAGGCGACACTCACCGGCATATACTTCACGTGGTATTCCAATCTTCATAAGAATTCCGAATCTATGTTATTGTCTTTCGCTTTGCAACCAAACATCTCTTGCCCTAAGTCAGGCCGACTGTGGCGTAACTAATTGTGGTGTAACATACTGGAATTGCCCGCAATGCATATAGTGTCGACCTCAATTGCCTTGTTCTTGAATTGAAACTTTATGCCCCGCAATCTCGTACCTAAGCCCAGATGTCAGCGGTGGAATACAAAATGACTATCGGAGGTCTCTGGTGATTAAAGCAGTCGCATTTTCTTTTACCGTGCTATGTTTACTCCTCCCAACAACAGCCTCAGCCAACCAGCCAATCCTCACATACTCGGAAATCGATCCCGGCGACCTCAAAGTAACCGGGTTGGAGGTTCCTAAAGCAACCAAGATTCATATCACCGCCTCGGGGGTATTGTTTCCAAACTCCGACGATTTTGACGCCTACGGATGGATCATCAATGCCAAAACGCGTGAACTTGTCTGGATCATGGATCCTTATGATTCTGATCGCATTCGTGGCAACCGCGTCCTGAGAACTATCGAGGCCGATGAAACCCTTCCGGCCGGGAAATACGAAGTCTATTTCTGGTGTGATGAGTTCAACAGTTGGGGCTTTGTCTATTCAAACGACGACGATGAAAACGGATTCTTATCGGGACTGGCGCGATTATTTGGTGACAAACATTCGGTCGAGGATGTAGACGATGCGATCAAAAAGGCTTCCCTGACCCTCTCTGTTGCTGAGGGAGCTACCGACCCCGGTGTGACTACCTACGAAGTTTCGTCAGGCTTTCCTGACGCCCTTATCAGCCTGACTCGTCTTGGTGACACTGAGAATCTGACGCGCGGGTTCCAACTCGACAAGCCGTCCACCATTCGCATCTATTCCGTCTTTGAAGGTCCCGAAAATTATGAGTCCGCCGTCGACGTCGGGTGGATTGCTTCGGCTGACAACCGAAAGAGAGTATGGGAACTCACAACCGAAGACGCCGATTGGGCCGGAGGCGGAAAGAAAAACCGCGTCTATGATCAGGAGATCGAACTCCCCGCCGGAAAATATGTGCTTCACTTCATGACCGATGATTCCCACTCTTACGAAGAGTTCAATGTCACTCCTCCAATAGATCCGATTAATTGGGGGATTACGATTCTCCCGGGAAAAACGTTTGACCGCTCGGCATTTCATCAATACGAGCCGGAAGGACGCGGCAAAGCAATTGTGAATCTTACCCGGGTTGGCAACGGCGACGAAGTCAGCCAGGCCTTCAAGTTGACCAAACAGTCGAATCTTGTGGTTTATTGCATCGGTGAA
>JBBTMW010000077.1:0-8286 GCA_038067995.1 Candidatus Zixiibacteriota bacterium | reverse complement strand
ATTTCTAACTAAATTTGCGTCAGAGGTGACCATCATTCATCGCCGCGATTCTTTTCGCGCCCAAAAGATCATTCAGCAAAGGGCTTTCGATAACCCGAAGATCGAAGTCATCTGGGATACGGTTGTTGAGTCTATCAATGGCGACGACAAAAAAGTCGCGAGTCTGTCACTCAAAAATCTGAAAAGCGGCGAAAAAAGAACTCTGCCGGTCGGAGCGATATTCGTTTTTGTCGGTTTTCGCCCCAATAGTGATATCTGCCGCGAGGCCCTCCGCAAAGACCAGGGAGGCTACATTGTGACCTCCGACCGCATGGAAACCTCTATCAAGGGGGTCTTTGCCTGCGGGGATGTCCGTTCCCAGCTGGTCAGGCAGATAACCAATGCCGTCGGGGACGGCACAACTGCCGCCGTGGCGGCCGAAAAGTACATTGAGGCTCTTGAGGATAAGCACGCTTCGAGGGGATAATTTTGTGCCAGACAGGGTTGGAGACGCGGTTTCTGCGCCGCGCTATTTATGCAGGCTGTTGCAATTTCGTGTTGAATTATCTCAATTACCTACTTTACAAAATCAGCCTAACCTGTTATAATTACAGCAAGTCATAGTATACTTCATTGTTGTTCAACTCTGCCTTTTAAGGCAGGATTCTTGCTTAGATAAATAGATAAGAGATCCCGGCAACGGGATTGTTGTGTACGTCATACAGGCAGAAGTCTCGGGAGTGGTGCGCGCTGGACAACCAGCCACCTGACGTTAGAGTCGGGCATCCCCCTCCACCACTCCCCTTTTTTTCTTCCTGCCATCCTGCCACTGAATCACCACCTCCGTTCTGTCGATACTTCAGATAACATCTGGAGGTTTCACTGGTGACGTTCCCCTCTTCGACCAGCCGACCGACCGGCATATTGTCGCGTCTTACCCGCCTGTCGGTGGCTCTTACACTCTTTTCCTTCGCGGCTGTTTCGCTGGCTATTTTTTGGCCGGGCAATAGCGACGATCTGTTCAAGAGTGAGCTGAATCATGTTCGCGGCAGGCTCGAGTCGATCTGCGCCTGTTTTCAGAGCCTTTCCAGAAAAGATATTGGGGCAATTCGAAATGTCATCCTCTCCGAGGATATGTTTTCCTCTGCTGAGCTGTACATTTCGGGACCAGACAACCGCGCCGAACTCCTGACGATGACCGACAATGCTGACGATTCCCAAGAATTCGATATCAGTAACACATCACTGCCAATTGTCGATCTCCGACTTGTTGAGCATCTCCTCTCACACCCCGACACTTCGATAATTCCGGCGGTCTATAGCGGTGACTACTCGGTGTACTACCACGTCTTTGAAATTGAGAATGGCCGACCCGCGCTGTTGGTGGCGACGGTGAGGCATGGTCTCATAGTTGCCGACCGTCCCTGGCTGACCCACACTCTCTTTCTCTTATTTCTCACGACCCTCCTCATGGTTCTCCTTCTCGTCCGACAGATGAAAATCCGCTATAGAGAGCCGCTCGAGCGGTTGATTCAGGGGATGGACCTCACCAGCCGGGGGGAATTGGTTTCAGTAGCTGAGGTCCCCGGCGAACCGGAATTGGAATCACTTGCTAAGACTTTCAATATGATGTCACGCACCTTATATGAAAGTCAGGCGCATCTTCGTACCACGGCGGTGAATCTCGTCAAATCGAACGCTGACCTTCAAAGATCGCAGACATTTCTGTCGCAACTTATCGACTGGTCGCCGGTCTGCATCATCACCGCGTCAAGTAGCGGAAGCATTACGATGCTCAACCGCAAGGCGGTCGAAGACTTTGGCTATGCCTGTGAGGAAGTATTGAATTGTCCGATAGCGGAGCTCTTTGGACAATCCGTTGCCCCCGAAAGCATCGCTCGCAGGATGCAACAGACGCATACTGCCATTGAAGTGTCCTGTTGCCGGAAAGATGGCCGGGATTTTCCGGCATCCCTTCTGGTGACACGGGTTCCTGGAACCAGCGACAGCGACGCCTCGTGGCTTTATATTGTCGGTGATATTTCGGAAAGCCGCGGGTTTCAGGAAATGATGATTAGCCTCGACCGCTACTACACTCGTGGTGAAATGGCCGGAGATATCGCACATGAGATCAACAACTACCTCGCCATTCTCTCCGGCAATCTTGAACTGATCCCCCTTATGGTCAAGAAGGGGCAGATGGACAAGCTTTCGCAAAAAACCGAAGTCATGCGCGGAACGATAGACCGCATCGCCATGTTTTGCGACGGGCTGATGGATCACCACGCCGACGGGTTGGCGTTGTCATCGGTCGATTTGAACCAGCTGATTCTCAATCTGCTGGCCTTTATTAAGCCGCAGAATCGCTTTGATGGGATCACCGTCGAGACCCGTTTCTCCAACGAATTGCCAATGGTCGAATTGGACACCGCCCAGATTCAGCAGGTACTGGTCAATCTTCTCAATAACGCCGCAGACGCCCTTTCGCAAAGAGGGAGGAAAAGGAAGATTATCATTTCTACCTTTTTCAGCCCCGATGGGGAGGAGTCTCGCGCTATTATTGAAGTCGCCGACACCGGCGATGGTATCGCTCCGCAACATATTGACGAACTGTTTAACAAGAGATTCACCACCAAGCCGAAGGGGCATGGCATTGGTCTGGTGACCTGTCGACGCATCGTGGATCTCCATCATGGACGATTGCGGTATCATTTCGACGGTGGCGCCTGGTTTACGGCAGAGCTTCCCGTCCGTCAGCCAGTTCTGGTAACTATCCCGCATGAATCAGTGACTGAATCCGTTCCAATCACCTGTTAACTCTTGTTGCTACTCCTGTCATCCGACCGTAGTTTTTGGCTGTGCATCGCTTCAAAACCACGTCTTTGTTCGCGGGCGGCCGTCCCATGGCGATTCTTGTAGCCCTTGTGGCCATCGCCATCTTTGCCTTTACATGGATAAGCATTCAGGAATCGAGATCGGACGCATTTTCCCTGCTTGTAAGGCAGTCAACGACATTTACCGAGTCTCTGGCGCAGACGGCTGAAAGCGCCATCGCTTCAGAATCATTCTATGACTTTCTTGTTCAACGGCGGTTTCATGATATCGCTATCACCGTTCTCTCCTCCGATCGCACCAACATACATTTGCCAGCATCCACCGAGCTTTCGCTGGCGAGGCAGTTCCGACTCCCCGATATTCTTGTCTTCAGGGCGGATAGTCTTCGCACTCTCGATTCCTCAGCGGTTGGGGCATTCAAGGTGGACGTGCCAGATTTTGTCATGCGTGAGGCACGCGACCTGGCCCTCCATCCATCCGGCCAATCCCTGCTTCTTCTCGATCCGGGAGAAGTCAGCGGCCAGGATACCCATTACTATCTCGAAATCTCGAATGATCTTCGCTTGGTTGTCATTCTTGTTGCTGATGCCTCCTACTACAGTGAGGCGCTCCAGCAAACGCAGATCGGCTTTCTCGCCCAAAAACTGGCCGGTGAATCGGGAATCGCCTACATCATGTACCAGACCCCCGAAGGAATAGTCTTCTCATCGCGACGGCCGGGATCAATACTAGCAATAGAATCGGACACCTTTCTGGCAAACGCGCTTGAGGGAGATTCTGCTCAATGGAGGCGGTATCAATTTCAGGAGGAAGAGGTTTTGGAAATCGCGCGTCCGTTCGCCGGAGGGAAATATCACGCCGGATTGCTGAGGGTAGGATTTACCCTCGACGGTTTCTACGACTCCACTTCCGGCTACGACACCCAGATGATCATATTCGCAATCGTGTTGTTTGCGTTGATTGTCGTCGTGGTAATTTACTTGAACAGCCGACAACGACACACCGCGGACCTCGCCGAGATGGAGCAGAAAACTCAGCGGCGTGAACGGCTCTCAGAAATGGGCAACCTCGCGGCCGGAGTCGCGCACGAAATCCGCAATCCCCTCAATACCATCTCTATCGCCGCCCAGCGTCTTGCCTCAGAGTTTGCTCCCGTCGACAACCGCGAGGAGTTTGTGAGATTCACCGATCAGATTCGAACCGAGACGCGGAGGTTGAATGATATTATCACCAAGTTTCTGGCGCTCTCGAGGCAGGAGGAAAAAAAGCGAACGGTCGTTCGGCTTGACCAGCTGATATCGCAGATCGCCGAACTGCAACGGATAGAGGCCACCGAGCTCGGTGTCACCTATTCTGTCTCGATAGATAAACCGGTTGTTGTCTACGCCGATGCCGACCAGCTCCGGCAGGTCTTCTCCAATCTCTTCAATAATGCCAAGGAAGCGATGGGAAGCAGGGGAGGGGAATACGAAATTGCCGTTCGAATTGCGAACTCAGATGTCGCGGTCGAAGTCTCCGACTCCGGCCCCGGAATACCAGAGGAATTGCGGGACAAGATATTTACCCCATATTACACGACCAAGGATGCCGGAACCGGACTGGGCCTTTCGACAGTGCATACAATAGTCACAGGCCTCGACGGCGATATTAGGTGCGAGTCCAGCCGGTGGGGTGGAGCGAAGTTCGTGATGACTTTCAAACGCGCTGACTTTCAATAATAAAAAGGGATGAGCCATCGGCTCATCCCTTCCAGAAAAATATCCACTAAACCAATCAGGGCTTCGGGGCAACCTTCGATTTGAGCCATTCGGTGCTGACCGATTTGGGGCGCGTGATAGGGGTTCCAGCGGCGCGATTGAGCACCAACTGCGCCAGCATCCCCATCGCTCGCGACACCGAAAAGAGCACCGTGTAGTACTCAAACTCTTTGAGGCCGTAATAGTACAAGAGCGAACCAGATGCGGCGTCGACATTGGGCCACGGGTCTTTCGCTTTGCCCTGCTCCTGAAGCACCTTCGGCACAACATCAAAGACGCGGCAGACAGTCTGGAAAACTGCGTCATCCTTCATGTGCTTCATGCCAAACTCGCGGAAAGCATCAAAGCGGGGATCGGTGATGCGCAATACCGCATGGCCGTAACCCGGAATAACATGCCCGCTCTTGAGCGTTTCCCAGGCATAATCGCGAAGCTCTTTCTCAGATGGGGCGCCATTGAATTTCTTCACCGTGTCAAGCACCCATTTGAGGCACTCCTGATTGGCAAGTCCATGCAGAGGACCCGCAAGACCATTGAGTCCGGCCGACACGGCATAGTATGGATCCGAAAGAGCCGAGCCAACCGTGTGACAGGTAAAGGCTGACACGTTGCCCCCTTCATGGTCGCTGTGAAGCACCATGTAGAGGCGCATCATATCTGCCGTCTCGCCTTTCCGGGGTGGCAATCCAAGCATCTTGGCATAGTCGGCGGCCCAGTCAAGTTTGCGCGAGGGTTCTATCAGGTCGCCCTTCTTGTAGCGAATGCGATAGATTCCCGCCGCGATAGTGTGAATGGTGCCAAGGATGCGCATGGCGTCGTCGAGCGTTGCTTCCCAGTATTCGTTCTTGTGCATTCCGGCGTCATAGCGGTGACGGAAGAGTGATTCGTTTTCCATCGCAAGGATAGCCGTATCGAGCATCGCCATTGGGTGCGCCGTTTTCGGCAATGACTTGATAACTTTCCAGACATAGCCGGGGACCTCTCCAGAGGCCTTCAACTCCTTTTGAAAACCGGCGAGTTCGTCGGCAGTGGGAAGCTCACCGAGAAGCAGGAGCCAGAATATTTCTTCGGGGAGTCGTTCCGTGAGTTTCATTATTGGAATATTGCGAATGACAAGACCGGTGTCGGGTTCGACAACGGATGTATCGCAGACGAGTCCTTTCACTCCGCGCATCCCGCCCAGCGCCTGAGAAACAGTTACCTGCGAGATCACTGTCTCGGCGAATTTGTGGGCCAACTCGTGATGCTCCTCGCGGAGATGCGGGACTCGCTCAGCCAGCTTTTCTTTTAGTGTTTGTGCCATATCATGAATCCTTGCTTTGACTGTACAAGATGTTCTTTCAACTATATCGACTGACTCTGATTTTCTCTTAATGTGAAAGTATTCACATTTTTGCAAGGGAATATAGACAGCCCCTTTTGAGCCTGTCAAGTGATGAGATCGTGAATGCGATGATTTACAGAAGTTTTCCTGGATTCAGGAGTCCAGCGGGGTCAAAGACAGCTTTCATGGCTCGCATGGCATCGAGCGTTGGCGGGTCGAATTCCCAGGCAAGGTAGGGGCGTTTGGCGGTGCCGATTCCGTGCTCGCCGGTCAGCGTCCCCCCCAGATCGAGTGTCTTTCGCATCAATTCGGCTATGCCTGCCTCAATCGCATGCATGTCGGCCGGGGAATCGCTTTTTGACATGAAATTAACATGCAGGTTGCCATCTCCAGCGTGGCCAAAGGAATTGATCCGAAGGGGACTGACTCGATTCATCTCGGCGACATAGGCAACAAGGTCAGGAAATTTCGAATTCGGGACCGCCACGTCTTCTGAGATTCTCACTTTCGCGGCGGCTTTGACCGCCTTGGAGAGATTGCGCCGCACGCGCCAGAGTTCGTCGACCTTGATTGTATCGGTCTCGATTCGCATGAAAGACGAATGGTTGCCTTCGCAAAACTGCTTGATTTGCCCGGCTTGATTGCTATCCGGCCCGGCTGTTTCGATGAGAAGAATGGCCGAGGCTTTTTCGAGTCCCTCAATCTTTTCATACTGGTTGGAACATTCGGCGGCGTCCCCGTCGAGAAACTCAAGGACAGTCGGTATAATTCCGGCGCTTGTGATATCGGCCACGGTCTGAGCGGCGTGGCGGGGGTGGTTGAATGCCGCCAGAATCGTAATCCCTGTTTCCCATCGGGGAATTAAGGCAAACTCAATCTCGGTTATCACGGCCAATGTCCCCTCGGATGCAATTAACAAATCGGTTAGGTTGGCCTGCCCACCACTGGAATAGCTACCGGTCAGCAATAGCTTCCCGTCAGCCGTCACCGCCTGCAACCCCAGTACATAATCCTCGGTGACTCCAAATCGCTTGCACCGGAGTCCCCCAGCCCCTTCGGCGACATTGCCGCCAAGAGTGGACTCGGCCATTGAGGCCGGGTCGGGGGGGTAGGCGAGGCCATGAGAGGCGGCGGTATCCATCAGTTGTTTGGTGATAACCCCCGGACCGCACTTTGCAGAGCGAGCTTGTGTATTGATTTCAAGTTTGCGGAGACGCTCGGTCGACAGCACTATGCCACGCGGATGAGGGATGCATCCTCCTGACAACCCCGTCCCGGCGCCTCGGGGGACAATGGGAATAGAATGCCGGGCGCAAAAAGATACGGTGGCAATGACATCGGCCTCGGACTCCGCCATGACAATCGCAATGGGCTTTTCAGATTCGGTGGTGGCGTCGTGGAAATAAGCGTCGTGGCCATCAAGTGCTGTTATCAGATTGGCCGGGTTGGAAAGTTGTGAGCGGAGGTGTTCAAGAGAGTTCATTGAATTGTCTCAGGTGTCCTCGTAGGTCGGTGTTCCGAACCCCCGGTTTGCCGGGGGAGAGAAACCCGACAAAGTATTGTGCGCGACAGACGCCATCGTCTGCCCGCCCAGCAACCTCGGCACGTCGCATCCCGCCTTTGGCGGGAGATGCGGTTTCTTTGTGGCTGACTAGCATCAATCCTTCGGTGCCGCTTTCCCGCCACTATCCGCTTTCGGCGATGAATCTGCCTTGGGTGTTTCACTTTTTGGCGAATCGTTTTTTGGCGCATCACTTTTCGGCGAATCCCCCTTTGGAGCTTCACTCTTGGACGACTCCGCGCTTTCGCTTTTAGCCCCTTCGTCTTTTCCCGACTTCTTGTAGTCGGTGATATAGAAACCGCTCCCCTTGAAAATGAGACCCCCGCCTTTGGAAATGAGGCGTTCCGGCTTCTTGTTGCAGGTGGGGCAGTGTTCGAGGGCGGGGTCGGTCATCCGCTGAACTTCCTCGAACTCGGTATCACAGTGCGGACAATGGTATTGGTATGTTGGCATGGAAGGGAATATCGGGTTTTGCGGGGGGAGTGTAAATGGAAAAGAACGTGTCCGCCCCCAGGAATCGAAAGTGCGGGTATAGGGCGAATCCGCACTACTTCGGAACAGCTTCTCTTTGTAGCGCGGGTTCACCCCGTTCCCGCGCTCTTCAATCATTACGTCTTCAGCGAAAACGGTGTGAAATTGGTTTTCCAGTCGTAATAATCTTCGCTCTCGATCTTCTTCAGGAAACCAACAATCTTGTAAGTAAACGGCGTCGCCAGAGATTCCCATGCCACCTTGAGGACATAGTTGCCGAGCATGACACTGACAACCTGATCGTTCGTCCAAACTCCCCAAAAGGCCACCGGATAAAAAATAGCAGAATCAATCACCCC
>JBBTMW010000076.1:0-7524 GCA_038067995.1 Candidatus Zixiibacteriota bacterium | reverse complement strand
AAAGCTGAATGATGACGGCATCATGGTACCGCAAACCGAGTCCCCCTATTTTCATGAGGACTCGACCCGCGCTGTCCATCAGAGTCTAAAAACGATCTTCCCGATAGTGAAAGCCTACACAGCTTTCATGCCGATCTATCCGTCGGCCTATTGGTCGTTTGCGTTCTGCAGTAAGAAATATGACCCGCTCAAGAATTTTGACGAAGCCAGATGGAACAAACTTGGGTTGAGCACAAAATACTATAATGCCGAGGTGCATCGCGGAGCCTTTGCACTTCCGCAGTGGGTGAAAAAGATTACGGGCTAATGCTAAGCCCCCTTCATAAAACCCTCCTTGGTTGAAACGGCGGATGAAAAGTCCGCCGTTTTTTTTTCATCAGGGAGAGATGCGCGAGTGGGTTGGTTGAAATGTGGTATGTTGCTAAGATTGGTAGCCCACCCAAAGGGCTTGTGGAAAAAGGGTGTTAGCGCAAAGTTCTCATCTCTGTCATGCCAGCGAAGGCTGGCATCCAGTCTTGTCAGATAATGAGTTAAGATGGGCTCCAGCATTCGCTGGAGTGACACGATTGAATGAAGGCGGTTCATGAAATGAAGGGTTATTCAACAAGCCCTTCAGGTGGGTGCCCGTCAAATCAGAAGTGCCTCTACCGCTTCTCTAAATAGCCCGCCAAGCGCTCGCGAAACTCCCCCTTGTCGATATTCGATTCCAGCTCGCCATCATGCGCGATTGAAATAGCCTGCGTTTCCTCGGAGACGACAACCACGACGGCGTCGCTCACCTCGGTGACCCCTATCGCCGCCTTGTGGCGCATGCCGTAGAGTTTGCGGTATTTCGGATTGGCCGTGAGAGGCAAAGAGGCCGCCGCGGCTACAATCGTGTCGCCTCGAATAATAATAGCGCCGTCATGGAGGGGAGTGTAGGGAGTGAACAGGGTCACCAGAAGTTCTGATGAGAGGCCGGCGTTCATCTCTTTTCCTGTTTCAGAAAAATTGCGAAGGCCAGTCTTTCGCTCGATGACAAAAAGGCCGCCATAGCGAAGCTCAGCCAGGCGAAGAGTGGCACGCGATATTTCCTCAAGCCATTTGCGGCGGTTGAGTCCGCCAAATCCCCGAAAGAGTGGCCCTCTCCCCCATTCGGCCAAGACGCCGCGAAGCTCCGGTTGAAAAACAATGACCAACACAATCAAACCGAAAGTCGCCAGATTCGAGAATAGCCACGTAAGTCCTTCAAGCTGAAACCAAAAGGCCCCGAAGGCCACCAGGAAAATCAGAAATAGTCCGGTGATAATTTGCACCGAACGGGTGCCGCGCATCAGCTTGAGAGATTCATAGATGATAAATCCGACAATGAGAACGTCGACGAGGTCTTTGACGCCAAATTTGAGAAATTGCCATTCGAAGAGGGTCATCACGATTCCTTTATCGCCTGAACAACTTTAAGAGCCTCGATGGTCTCGCTGACATCATGCACCCTGACAATATCCGCCCCATGAAGAACCGCAACAACCGCCGCCGCAACCGATCCGCCGAGACGTTCCTCGGGTTTTTTGTCGGTGGGGTTCAGCATATTTATGAATGACTTCCGTGAGGCGCCAACGAGGAGGGGCAGACCGAATTGACGGAACTCGTCGAGATTGGCAAGAATCTGAACATTGTCCATGAGGCGTTTGCCGAAGCCAATCCCCGGGTCGAGAATGATTTTTGATTTATCAATGCCATGTTCAATGCAGTATGCGATGCGTGATTCAAAGAACTCGCATATCTCACGAACGCACTCGACATAATACGGATTTTTCTGCATCTCGGCTGGCGTTCCGAGCATATGCATGAGAATGACCGGCGTTTTGTACTGCGCCGCAACTGTGACCATATCGTTGTCGGCGCGAAAGGCTGTGATGTCGTTGATAATATCGGCGCCAGCGTCGATAGCGGCACGGGCGGTGGAGGCCTTGTAGGTGTCGATGGAGATGGCGATATCGCTTTCCTGACGGATGCCTCGAATAATCGGGATCACGCGGGACATTTCAGCCTCGGCTGAAATCGGCGTTGATCCGGGGCGGGTCGATTCGCCGCCAATGTCGATGATGTCGGCTCCCTGCTCGAACATTTCGAGGGCGCATTCCACGGCATGTTGCGGGGATCGATAGCGGCCGCCATCGGAGAAGGAATCGGGGGTGACATTGAGAATCGCCATGACGAGGGGCCGGGACAGGGGGAGGTCACGGGCGCGCTGTTCGCTGAGGGCGGCGGTCCGCACCGGAAGGGTGATGACGCGCTTGATGTCTTCGGGGCGTGTGAAGATTTGCCGTGGCATAGGGGTAATAAGGGGAAGTTGCGTTGGCATGGCAAGTGCCTGATTTTGAGTAGAGAATCGGCTATCACGGCCGCGTCGTCTCGAGCGCAGTCGAGAGACGCTTTATCTTTGTGTGCGCGGTCCCGCTGTAAAGCGCGATCTCGTCTGCCCAATGCCGGAACAGACACACGGGAACCCATCTGAAAGATGGGCCACCCAGCTCTTATTCTTGATGCCTGAATCAAGAAGCGTTTCGGTCGCCAATGAGGTCGACCAATTCAACCCCCAGGCAGTCGCTACATGAGACACTTGTTCGCATGTACACCTGCCCACATCGAGGGCACCATTTGGCGATCGATTCATCTGCATGGGATTGCGGAGGATGAGTTGTGCGTATTTCATATCCCTGCCGATCCAAAAACTCAGATATGAAACCCATCAAAGTCTTTCGCCATTCACTCACAATTGACAGAATAGACTCGTCATTACTACTGCAACAACTCTTTTCTGGATGGCTCAAGTCTATCATCACGATATCTGCAAAGGACTGCACCGCCCGAGGCTCGCAAAGAGCGGCGGCAACACAAACAGGATGATAACCTGAGAGCGCTTCGAAATACACTTCGAAGGATTCTCGGATGGCGTGTGTCGGATAAACCAGTCCAAGCGCCAAGTGACCCAAAGAATCCCACTTGTCATGTAAAGGCATTGACCGGCGAGTCCGATATGCTAATGCGGCAATCGAGATTGATAAGCACCAGATGATGGCTGTGATTACCACCCATGCGACAATCGGCAAAGCCAGCAGTAAGAGGCAAGCGGGCACAAATACAAATATTACCGCAAATAGCAAAGTACAAAGGACTCTTAGTGTCCATCCCTGTACATTGATCCGACGCAACGCCTGAGCGATTCCAGACAATTCAAATCGGCTGGACACAAACTCTTGAATGACTTCCTGCCGCTGAACTTCATTCAGCGGAATTAACTTCTTGACTAAAAGGTCAAGATCGGCGTCGACATGAGGCAAACCGTGGTATTGGTGTGGGCCGTCGTTTTGCAGAGCACCCTTAGTGGCATTTTCACTTTGAATATTGGCAAAGAGTATCGGGGCATGCTCCTCGCGGCTGTCTTCGAATTTGCTGAAATTGTTGCACCCGATAAAAACAATGCCTTTAGTGGAAATGGAATACGTCGGGAACCGAGAGACAAAGGCCGCCCGGACCCAAGGGAACGTGGGAATAAGTTTGAGACTACCCGATTTGTTGCCGTATTTTCCGGTAGAAATCCAAATGTGTCTTCTCCCATTCAGTCCGGTGTAAAAGAGAACCGAATTGGATGGGAGCCATTTGATGCACTCCACAGCATAGGCGGCGACAATTATAACAATTAACGCCGCTTCACCGCTAATCATATCGATTACAATCCTGCGACTACACCGTTCCTGGAGCCTTTGGTTCTTTTTTGAAGAATTTCTTAAGAAATCCTGCGGCTACGGCAATCCCGGCCAGAATTACTTTCCATAGCCACTTGAACACTCCAGCCTTGGCCGCGACCGCCGCGCCTCCCCCAACAACCAGTGCTGTAAGACCATATTCATATAATTTGTCACCTTGTTTGTACTCGGCATATGTTTGACCGGAAACGTAAGAAAATGAATTCATCACCGACAAAAACTCTGGTATTACCGAATCTAAAGAGTCCGGATTACATACGACCGTCAAGTTCATAATACCTGCTCTTCCAAGTCGGCGGGTGTTATAGTTGGTGATGTACGAATTGTTTTCGGTCACATATGTAACAGCCCACTCCAGATTATTTGTTGATTCATTGTATCTCGGTTCAATCTTCCAGGCGACTGGTGTCATCGTTCCCCAACCGCGTTCTACCCGCTCTTCATTAGCCTCCTTTGAACCCTCTTGTAGCGACTTAAACATCTCATCTGCATTCAATTTATCGCGTTCATCGTCCTTCACATACCCAATCGCGCTAAACTCGTAGACGCAAAACCAGGACATGTCCCTTTTGCCTAACAGTGCAAGTTCATTACCCGAAACGATATTTTCCATCGCTTCCATCATCTTCTTTGTCCCGTCGGCAGCGATGAAAATGTATCCTTCAGGAACATCAATCGTGGCGAGGTTACCGATACTTTCTGTCGACGGCCCGAAAAGGATTCCAAAGCTGTCCACCTCCTCCTTAGGCCACTCCGCAGATTTTGAGTCAGCGGCACTTGTGTCCGGCGATGTGGAGTCAATGGTGATTTCGGCCTGAGCGAATGCACAGTTCGGAGCGAGAAGAGACGTCACTAAGAGTACTGAAAATAACAAACGCATACATCCCTCTTTCTGATAGGATTTGATTGAAGACTGACAGAACTTCCATTCTTCATGCTACAGAAATCCCGTAATAAACGACATAATCGTTCTCATCCAAATTACTCTAACAGTTCCGGTATATATGCACAATTCTATAACCACATCCAAGCTCAAAAAAAAACCGCGGACCCTCTCGAGTCCGCGGCGTCATTAATTCAATCTACTCGATATTCCCTAGGCCTGCACAGGTGCGGCCACCGGTTCGGAGTCGCCGGATATTCGTCCGAGAATAACATCCACCTCACGGCCATCCATGATCTCTTTCTGCAGTAGCATCTCAGCCAGCTTGTGCAGTTTATCGACATTGACCGACAAGATATTCCTCGCCGCTGTTTCAGCACGCTGAAGAAATGCCGAGACTTCCGAGTCGATAATCACCGCCGTTGTCTCGGAATAGTCGCGATGCTGTTGAATTTCGCGACCGAGGAAAATATGCTCCTCGGTGCGTCCAAAGGTCACCGGACCGAGTTTTTCAGACATTCCCCAGTTGCAAACCATTTTGCGGGCCAGCTTAGTGGCGCGTTCGAGATCGTTTCCGGCGCCTGTATCAAGCTGATTGAATACAATAAGCTCAGCGACGCGTCCACCCATGAGCACTGCCAACACCGCTTCGAGATACTCGAGGGAATGGGTGTGGCGTTCATCGACAGGAAGTGACTGAGTGACGCCGAGGGCCATGCCACGCGGAATAATTGTCACCTTGTGGAGCGGGTCGGCCTTTGGCATGAACTTCGAGACGAGGGCGTGGCCGGATTCATGATAAGCGATGACTTTTTTCTCCTCATCACTAATCACCATCGATTTGCGGGCCGCACCCATCATGACTTTATCTTTGGCCTCTTCGAAATCTTCCATCATCACCGCTTCGCGGTTGCGCCGTGATGCCAAGAGGGCCGCTTCATTGACCATATTAGCGAGGTCGGCGCCGGTCATACCCGGTGTTCCGCGCGCAAGCAGATCGATATCGACATTGCTCCCCATCTTGACTTTGCGTGTGTGCACCTTGAGTATCCCCTCGCGTCCTTTGACATCGGGGATCGCCACCACTATCTGGCGGTCGAACCGTCCGGGGCGCAGAAGCGCAGGATCGAGGACATCGGGGCGGTTGGTAGCCGCAATCAAAATGACTCCTTCGTTGGATTCGAATCCATCCATCTCAACGAGGAGCTGATTGAGGGTCTGCTCCCGTTCGTCGTGACCGCCGCCAAGACCGGCGCCGCGATGGCGGCCGACGGCGTCGATTTCGTCGATGAATATGATACACGGGGCATTCTTCTTTCCTTGTTCAAAAAGGTCGCGAACGCGACTGGCGCCGACACCCACGAACATCTCCACGAAATCAGATCCGGACATTGAGAAAAATGGTACCCCGGCCTCACCGGCTACTGCACGCGCAAGAAGCGTCTTACCGGTTCCGGGAGAGCCGAGAAGGAGCGCACCTTTGGGAATTTTGCCGCCGAGCCTTTGAAACTTTGCCGGTTCTTTCAGGAACTCAATAATTTCCTGAAGCTCTTCCTTAGCTTCGACCGCTCCGGCGACATCGTTGAACGTCACTTTCGGACGCTCTTCGGTCATCAGTTTGGCCTTGCTCTTGCCGAATGAAAAGAGGCCTTTGGGGCCGGAGGCTCCCCCCTGCATTTGGCGAATGAAAAAGAGCCAGACGAAGATCAGAAGGATCCACGGACCGATTGACAGGAGTATCTGCAGAAACCCCGGACTTTGATCTTTGGCGACAATGCGCGCACCGGCGGCCTCAAGGCGATTGACAAGCTCGTAATTTTCATCTGGAAAAGGAATTCGCGAACGGAATTTACCGAATGGTTTGTCGGATGCCACCGAAGGAAATTTGCGCGGCTCTTTGAGGATTCCCTCCACGGCACGTTCGGTGAATGTCACCTCAACGACATTGCTCGTGGAAATCTGATCGACAAACTCGGTGTAGGTGATGTCGGTCGTATCCTGAGTGAAGCTGGCGTAGTATGAATAGAAGACGAGGACTATGGCGAAGAGCGCCAGCCAGAAAATGAGGGAACGACCTGATCCGCGAAGATGGAGCGGATCTTTCGGTTTCTCGCCTTTGTTCTTTCCTGCCCCTTTGGGCTGTTTATCGATATCGTTCATTGTGCTTTCTTAACTTACTCCTGGTTTGGCCGACCTTTTTGATAATGTCGGCATTATCGCCTTAAACGGAAACTACGGCTAATGGTTTCAAAAACGTTATTCCCGCTCCACTACTTTGCCAATGAAAGGCAAATTGCGGTAGCGTTGGGTGTTATCGAGGCCATAGCCTATCAAAAACTCGTTGCCGAGTGAAAATCCTTTGTACTTTATACTCATTTTGCTTCGATGATTGGCCGGTTTATCGACCAGTGTAACAATCTCGACCGAGGCCGGTTCCTGCTTTTTGACCGTTTTAATGATCTCGATAACGGTCTTTCCGGAGTCAACAACCCCTTCAACGATAAGGATATGCCGCCCGGCCAGGGGAATCGAAGTCAACCCGCCCAGCATCACCATATCCTCCTGTTTTTTCCCCTGCCGATATGACGCCGCCGAGATAAACTCCAACTCGATGGGGAGTTTGATATGGCGCATGAGATCGGCGACAAAGATGATGCATCCTTTGAGAGCGCCAAGAAGAACCGGTGTTTCTCCGGCGTAATCTTTGGTAATTTCTTTGCCGAGTTCGGCAACGCGCTTCTCAATCGTTTTCTGATCGAGCAAAAGCTCAAAGGGCAGAGGGCGAATCTTGTGTGCGGCGGCGGACGGCAATTTCAACTACCTTTCGCGTGGCGGCGTCGCACTTGACTCGGTCGGCAATTTCAAAACCGACCAGCCAGACTATGCCGCGTG
>JBBTMW010000075.1:2636-9714 GCA_038067995.1 Candidatus Zixiibacteriota bacterium | reverse complement strand
CAATGCGAAGAAGTATTATGCTCGTATTTGGCCTTGTGCTGACGGTCGGGCTTGCGTGGTGGGCTGGTGTTGCTATCGGTGAGCGGCTTAGCTCAAGCGATAAAGAAAAGCACTTTCAGCAACAGCGGGAACTTACCAAGACAGTCATTCAGCAAAATCAATCTATCAGCATTGGGGAGAAATGGCCTGATCCACTTCTTCAGGATCTCGACGGAAATTGGAGAAAAGTGTCAGAGATTGTAAAGGACACCGTACTATTGATAATCATCGAACCGGGGTGCGATGCCTGCGAAGCGGAATTTGACGCATTCGATGATTTACTCTCCAAAGAATCCGTAGCCGAAAAGGTGATTATCATCTCTGATGCCTACCCGCTGGACCTCGTACAAGTTCGCCAGGCACGACAGATTAAGTGTCCAATTCTCGTTGATCGGAGCCGTGAGGTTTTCCAGCAGTTCAACCTGATTGTATTTCCGACCAATATTATCATTGGCCCCGACAGAAAGATTATTTCTGTTACGGCTGGACCCCTTTCACGGGATCAGATAGATAAGATGATGCACTGAGAGGGGGGGTGGCGGGCTGCCACAAACCGGTTCGTTTATAACCCATAACTAATGAGGAGGAATCCTTATGAGAAGAAGTGTGACCCTTGCACTCGCGACTTTTGTCGTCGTATTTTTCTTTGCCCTGTCCATCACGCTAACTTTGGCGGAGAATGCGTCAGCCGATCTGGAACCGACATGTTGTTACCAATACATCTGCGGCCCTGGGTGCACTCTCCAGAGTGGAAAGATGGTTAAAGATGAAGAACTGCTTTGGCACTGCGTTGCCGTTCATGCCGGTGATCGAAGCGGATGTTGGCTCTACGACTGCAACTGTTTTTGACCCGCTGTTTCTGAGTTTTACTTAGAAGCGGCCTCTCCGCACCCCTCTCAGACAAGAAAAAGCCCCCGTCACTGGGGGCTTTTTAGTAAACTAATTCTTAGGCCAATCGGCAGAAACTCTGAATTATCAGTCCTTCATCGAGGCCAAAAACTTGGCGTTAGTCTTTGATTTTTTCAATCGGTCTATCAAAAACTCCATCGCTTCAATCGGATTCATCTCAGCGAGGAACTTGCGAAGGATCCAGACCTTTGAGAGCACGTCCTCGGGCAGGAGAAGTTCCTCTTTACGGGTCGAGGAACGGTTGATATCAAGCGCCGGAAAGATACGTCGGTCAGCCAGACGGCGGTCCATCACCATTTCCATATTGCCGGTTCCCTTGAATTCTTCGAAAATGACTTCGTCCATTCGCGAACCGGTTTCAATGAGGGCCGTGGCGATAATCGTGAGAGAGCCGCCATGCTCGATATTTCGGGCGGCGCCAAAAAAGCGTTTCGGCTTGTGAAGGGCATTCGAATCCACGCCTCCCGACAAAATCTTACCTGAATGGGGCACGACCGAGTTATGAGCGCGCGCAAGACGGGTGATTGAATCAAGGAGAATCACAACATCATGGCCGAACTCGACAAGACGCTTCGATTTTTCGAGAATCATATTCGCGACCTGCACATGCCGTTCGGCCGGTTCGTCGAATGTCGACGAGACGACCTCTCCCTTTACCGAGCGCTTCATGTCGGTGACTTCCTCCGGACGCTCATCAATGAGAAGCACGATCAGCTTGATGTCGGGGTGATTGGCCACCAGCGACTGGGCGATTTTCTGCAGAATCACCGTCTTACCGGCTTTCGGCGGCGACGTAATCAACGCGCGCTGGCCTTTGCCGATGGGACACATCAAGTCGATGATGCGAGTCGTAAGCTCCTCGGGATTCAGTTCGAGATTGAACATCTCGTCGGGATAGAGAGGAGTCAGATTGTCGAAGAGCGTTTTGTGCTTGGCGACTTCCGGCTCGGAGAAATTGATGGTCTCGATCTTGAGCAGGGCAAAATAGCGCTCGTTGTCTTTCGGAGGACGTACCTGTCCGACAACAACGTCACCAGTTCGCAGATCAAATCGCTTTATCTGAGACGGCGACACATAGATGTCATCAGGGCCGGGCAGATAATTGTTTTCAGGGGAACGGAGAAAGCCGTAGCCCTCTTCGAGAGTCTCGAGCACACCCTCGGCAAGAATAACAGTGTTGGAGCCGGATTTGGCTTCCATGATCTTGTAGATCAGTTCCTGCTTTCGCAATCCGGAAACGCCGGGGATATCGAGATCCTCGGCCATTTTCAATAGCTCAGCAATGGTCTTGTTCTTTAGTTCAATTACTTCCATAGCGATACCTTCGCTTTATGCGTGAAAAAACTATTCATTTCTCGGGATTGTATCAGTCGTCGGCAAGCTCCTCAACCGGGGCATCGCCCCATAATTTTTCAAGGGAGTAATGTCTTCGGAGAGGTTCTCTGAAAACATGCACTACAACGTCGACATAGTCAAGCAGTATCCAGTTACCATCTGAAAGCCCCTCGCGGTGGACGGCATGTTCTCCGATCTCCTCAAGCCCCTCTTTGACCGCTCTGGCGATGGATTTGACATGGACATCAGCGTCACCGGAGACGATGACAAAATAGTCGCAAACCGAGGAAAGAGACTTCAGCTTGAGAATCTTGACGTCAAAGCCTTTTTTATCGAGGGCAAGCCGCCCGGCGGCGCGGGCAAGAGCGAGGGGGGAAAGTGATTTCAAGAGGGGTTAACGGTTCTCCATCGGTTACAGAGTTGGTAGTGTCAGCCGGTGCCAGTCTTCGCCCAGCACGAGGGTGGTTGTCACCTGACGATTATTATGATCCAGCTGTCGATTAGTAATTCCTTCCGGTTGGATTCCTATGCGGTGCGCCAGCCCGGTGGCAGATTCGCCGTTTCCATCGCGACTAATGACAAATGACTTCGCGAGACGGGTGGCGTTGAGGTCATCGGTGTCAACGACGCAAACTTCAATGAGGCCATCGCCATAGTTCGCTATGCGCTGGGCGACGATCTTTGCGATACCGCGCTGGCCGGTGGCGTTTACTATCTGCAGTCGCACCTGATATTTGGGCGCCGGGTCTTCGCGAGTAATAACCCGCGTTGCCTGCCATGCCCATACCCCCGCCGCCGAGGCACTGACAAGAGCGAGAAGAATCAGCGCGGTGTCGGCGAGAAAATTCATACGACGACGCATGCCGCCAGTCTTTGGCGCGCTGTGTCTATGAGGTTGTGGTCTGTTTCGTCTAAATGGAAGGTTCATCAGAGGAAGGATTACGGCGAAACTCTGCCGCCGTCAACAAACGTTATTTTTTTTCTGCCGCGGTCGCTCCGTATGACATGGCGGGATTGTTGTACCACATCGGCGAATTCCAGCCATTGTAACTTTGGACGTCAAGAATCATTCTGAATGATGAGCTGGGGTGATAGTCGAGCGTAAAGCCCGGAAGGAGTGATGCATCCGAGCTTCCCTTGCCCACAAAAGCCGATGGATTATGCGAAACGCCGAGGCTCATCGCCATTGAAAGCTTCGGTGAAAATTCATACATAAGAGACGACCTTAGAAGTCCGTTTGAGCCTGAATAGCGGCTACCTGAGTAATATCCAAAAGAATAGCTGTGAGAAAAACGGAGCTTCGATAAATCGAGTAGCGACCAAGGGCTTGATGCCGGCTTTACTCCGAGCGGACGAGAATTGTTGATGGCGGTAAGGGTGGCACGGTCAGCCATCTGCGCAAATGCACATGATGCCATCCCAACGAGTATTATTAATATGGTCAGAGTCTTTTTCATCTGTCAGTCCCTCAACTATAATCTAAAGGCTACCCTATAATCTATTTCGGCAAAGAGGGCCGGTCAACTTAAAAGGGAGTGGGAGCGGAGTGAAATTACCGATCACAGCCATTATAACGATATGGGAATCAAAAGGTTCGGAATGGCCAAGTTATGCCCGGTCGGCGAAAATTGTGGCCAGCTGGTCCAATTGCTCGACGGAGTTGATCCCGCGCACTTCGTCGGGATCGTCAGTGACCGCCACCGAAACACGTAAGCCGTTATCATGAAATATCTTAACTGTGTCCGTCAGATAGTACTCCGACTGAACATTATTGTTTTCGAGCTTGTCCAAAACACCGAATAACGACTGGTTGTCGAAGCAAAATGTGCCGGAGTTTATTTCCCGGATTTTGCGAATTTCATCGCTGGCGTCTTTATGCTCCACGATTTCCTGAAGGCTGGCGCCGCTCCCGCGTACAATTCGGCCGTACCCGGTGGGGTCTTCTAGAAACGTCGTCAGGCAGGTGGCAACCGCGCTTGTCTTTTCATGTACCGACAAGAGAAGTTCGATTGATCGGCGGGAAAGAAGCGGCACATCTCCCAACAGTACCAGAGTAGTGCCGTCAAAATCGGCCATCTGCTCTCGTGTCATCATGACTGCATGTCCGGTACCATGCTGTTCTCTTTGCCAGGCAAAGGTAATCGGATAGCCCTTTAGACGCTTCTGCACCATTTCCCCTTCATGCCCAATCACGACACAAATACGCTCGAATCCGATAGGGACAAGCGTATCGAGAAGGATTCCCAGAATGGGACGGCCGTTGATTTCGTGAAGGACTTTGGGGAGATCGGAGTTCATCCGTTTCCCTTTTCCGGCGGCAAGAATGATGGCGGCTTTTGGTTTGGACATTAGCGGGGTATCTACTATTCCGGAAGGGGGCGGTTGTTGCTGTCGACATGGACTACCGCAGGTGAGAATGTGGAGGCTTCCTTGCGATCCATCTGACCATAGGCGATGATGATGACGAGGTCGCCTACTTGTCCGAGTCGGGCGGCGGCGCCGTTAAGGGTTATCGAGCCGCTTCCGGCGGGGGCCTCGATAACATACGTCTCGAATCTGGCGCCATTGTTGATATTGACGACATGCACTTTTTCGTATGGAATGAGGTCGGCCAGACGGATCAGATCGGCGTCAATGCCAATCGACCCGACGTAATTGAGATTGGCGTCGGTAATGGTGGCGCGATGAATTTTTGATTTGCAAACGCTTATCAGCATAGTTGTCTCTGGGCTTTCGGCCAGTCAAGAAATATACCACTATTCCCCCCTCTGGCAAGGCTCTTCTTGGGTCGTTCAGGATATTGAACATTCGGGGTTTGTCTTGGTTCCCTCGCCTCTCTGTCATTCCCCGGCTCCGCACCGGTGGGATTGTCGGGAATGACAGACCACGGAACCACATTTCAAGTAGCGCGGGTTCGCCCTGTACCCGCGCTCTCACTCTTGGGGTAGGTCAGGAGCCCTGCACTCCTGACATTTTTCTTTCCGTAACCAAGAAGTCAAAACCGCAGGGGTTTTGACCTACTCAACTATGGCGGGTTCGAAGACGGACCCGCCCTACAAAACCAAAGATATTCTCTTCATGTAGGGCGAGTTTGTTCTCAGACCCGCCATGTTTCCGACATCACAACGGAATCTGTTTCCAATTTTTCGCAGGGAATTGAGAGAGTTCATCGAAAATAGATTCGAGAACGGTGGCGAGATTTCGCCACGAGACTGTCTCTTTCGCTGTTTGCAAATCCGCCCAAAGATATCCGCTGTTTTCGCCACAGAGTGTTGGCTCGGCGTTGTTGTCTACAATCGCGAGGAAAACCGGCAGAAGCCAGACTTCATCCTTGAGAGGTTCATAGAACTGGATGACATATTCTGTCGCCCAAAGTGACACCAGTCGCAACCCCGTCTCTTCCGCAATTTCTCTCAGCGCTACCTGTGGGGCTGTCTCCCCTTCCTGTTTTGTGCCACTCACCAGGCCCCAGTGATCGGCATAGATAGACCCCGATGCCCGCCGCAGAAGAAGCACCTCCCATCCATCACTGCTCTTGCGAACAACCGCGCAGTTGACGCCCGGAGAGACTATTGGGATTGAAGGGCGATCGGGCATCTTATTTCAGCAAAATGTTGTCGATAAGACGGACGCCATGAAGCCGCACCGCCAGTGAGCAGACCGTTCCTGTTTTCACTGTAGTGACGGCGTCGAGCGTTTTGATATCGTTGAATGCGATGTAGTCAATCTTCGCCGACGGGCAGACAGTGTGGATGCGGTCGGTCATATCTTCGAGAATTTCCGCAGTATCAAGGATTTCAGCTTTCACCATCGCCTTCGCCTGTTGTAGCGCCTGATAGAGGCAGAGCGCTTCGATTCGGGCCTGCGGTGTCTGGAGATATTTATTGCGGGAAGACATCGCGAGACCATCTTTTTCTCTCACGGTGGGGGCGATGACAAACTTGACGGGATAACCGAGATCACGGGTCATTTGACCGAGAACTGCCGCCTGCTGGAAATCTTTCATGCCGAAAACCGCTTCATCGGGGCGAACAATATTGAAGAGCTTTGCTACGATAGTGGCGACGCCGCGAAAATGGCCGGGGCGAATCTTTCCTTCGAGCAGTTCAGATAATTTTTCGACAGTGATATAGGTTTGAAACGATTCGGGATATATCTCTTTGGCGGCAGGCACAAAGACAATATCCCCGCCGGCAGATTTGATCTTGGAAATATCCCCTTTTTCATCGCGCGGATATCGGGCGAAATCTTCATTGGGCGCAAACTGGGCTGGATTGACAAAGATAGTAACGACGATAACGTCGCACGATTTTTTCGCCCGTCCAATGAGAGAAAGATGGCCCTCATGCAGAAAACCCATGGTAGGAACAATGCCAATTCGTTTCCCTTTTCCTGCCAAAGCGCGGGAAAGCTTTTGCATCTGCGAGATGGAGCGGATGATCTGAATCTTTTTGGAGGCCATGAGTCCGCTATCAATCCTTCTTTTCATCTGAGGTGGATGCTGTGTCCGCAAAAATGGAGGGTTCGTCGCCAATGCGATGCCCATCCTTGAGATATTTAATGAGAATATAGACCCGCGCCTGCCCGGCTATGATGACACACAACCCATAGGAAACAGCGATAGCGAGGATGATGCAAAGGACGGTGGCCATTACATACCCGCCGAAATCTGAATCTGACGATGAGCGTGGGATAAGTGACATAAGATTTCCCGTTCGAATCCCCGGCCAGAGCGTCATGAGAAATTCGCCGCCGCGACTATTGACTGGCAGTTTCGCCAGGGCCGAGCGATACA
>JBBTMW010000075.1:0-2626 GCA_038067995.1 Candidatus Zixiibacteriota bacterium | reverse complement strand
AGGATGCTCCCCCCCCATACGAGAAGTCGAATTGCCGAGAGCGATGCCGTCAGAAAAAGCCAAGTGGCAATTTTGGCAAACAGAGCGGTCACGGCTGTCGCCCCAAGCCAGCGGAGAGGCTGGCGAATAAGAGTGGAAAATGTTTCGAGTATCGACATGAAGGATTCATTGCGACGGTCGGCCGCGGTGACCACCGGCAGAAGAATGGTCGCGATTCCCCCCACGACAATGATAAATACGAGAAACAAGGCAATCACGAATCCCGGAAACAAAACAATTAGGGCAAAGACGGATTCTCCGACAAAGGGAATCCTTCCCACGACTCCCGCAATAACGAAAAGGAGCAGGATGAATGCCACAAACGATGCAATGGCGGTTTCGGCCAGGACGATTTGCTTGAGTCGCTGGAGGGCGAAATCGATCCCTTGACTAAATGTCATGAACCGGTTGCCGCGGGACTCTTCCATGCAGAAGCCAGCCACGCCCGTAAATCCGGTCATCAGGCAGATGATTGCTCCCGCAACGCCCAGACCCAAGACCATTTGCGAAGCAATGCCATGGGGGATAGCGAAGGGGAAAACTCCCCATGTTCGAAAGAGGGAGTCGAGATTATCCCCGGCTATAAGAAATGAAGCATACGCAAAGAGAGCATAAACAGCCCACGACGACACAACGGCTATCGCCATGAGTGCGATCCGCTTGGCCGAAAGGGCAATCGCCGGGGCCTGGAGTATATCGGCGAAGGTGTATTGCGGGGTTCGGATCATGGTCACACTCCCATTTGTCTCTTGAACAATAATATCATCGGCGGTGCCGTTTCACAATATCCGCGAGGGTTTCACATACCCGGTCGATATCCTTCATGGTCAGGCGCGGATGCAGAGGCAGGGACATGATGCGTTGTTCTGCGGCAATGGTATTGGGAAGGGCTTTGCGGTCTATCGCCATATGTTTCTTATACCACGACAGCTCGTAGATAGGGCGATAATGAAGTCCGCACTCAATGCCGCACTTGGCCATTTTATCGATAACAGCATCACGACTGACCGTAAGTCGATTTGTCTGAAGTTGAACGATGAAAAGATGCCAGCCGTGGGTCGTGCCGGGTCGTTCCTGTGGCAGTCTTATCCATTCGGAAAGCGATGACAAATTGCGAGCGTATCGCTCGGCGCAGAGGCGTCGGTGATTCTGGTCGGCGTCAAACCGTGTGAGCATTCCAAGTCCGATGGCGGCGTGGACATCAGAGAGGTTTGCCTTAATTCCGAAATAGGGAACATCGTATTTCCAGCGGCGATTCCTGCGGCGGTCATCGGCGTTAGTGGTCATTCCGTGGCGGGACATGAGCCGAATCTGGTCGGAGGCTGACTTGCTTTTTGAAACAACCATCCCCCCTTCGGCGCAAGTGAGGTTCTTGGTGGCATAGAATGAGAAGACAGAAAAATCGCAGAGTACTGCAACCGAACTCGCACCAACTTTAGCCGCAAAAGAATGTGCGGCATCGGAGATAAACCGAACCTTTGCATCCCGCGTGATCTTTCTGAGCCGGGAATAGTCCACTGGATTGCCAGCCAAATCGACTGAGACGATGGCGGCAGTTTGTTTGTTGCAAAGTCGCGCGACGGACAGGGGATCGATGGTCAACGTTGTCGGATCAATATCAGCAAAGCGAGGCTTCCCCCCGGCAAGGAGAATCGCCTCGACCGTGGCAACCATAGTCAGGGAAGTCGTTATCACTTCTTTCCCCGCTACATCGGAAGCCATGAGAGCAAGCTGAAGCCCTGAAGTTGCTGAACTGACGGCGACACAATTGGCAACTTTGAGCTGTTTTCCTATGGCAATTTCAAATTCTCGCGCGATCGGTCCGGTTGAAAGCCATCCCCTTTTCAGCACAGACAGAACACGGCGACTGGCGTCGGTGGTGACGCTTAGGTCAAAAAGTGATATGGGATCAGGACTTTGACGTTTTGGCATTGATTAAAGAATGGTACAGATTGGTCATTGAATCAAGGGAATCTTCCCAGCGATATTTGTCTCTCACCATGCGGTGCGCTGTCTCCCCCATCGATTTGGCGCGTGATAAATCGGTCGCGAATGAGCCGATAGCGGCCGCGAGGGCTTCGGCATTCTCCGGCGGCACAAGGAAGCCGGTAAGGCCGTGGCGTACAATCTCTGGAATCCCTCCCACATTCGTAGCCACCACCGGCCGTCCAACCGCGGCTGCCTCCAGAAGAGCCATCCCAAAACTTTCCCGACGGGACGGATTCACCACAATATGATGAGCGGCGATAAGGTCAAGGACAGCGGTCTTCGATATTAGACCGGGAAAGGTTACGCGGGAATCAATACCGAGGGTTCGAGCCAACTTCCGGAAACGCATGGTTTCTGACCCGGCTCCGGGAAGTGTCAGTTCGACGTCGTGTCCGGAGAGAACAAGTATTGCTACTGCTTTCAAGAGAATGTCGATACCATACACATGCCGATGCATCTTGGGACAGCAGATGCGAAGGGTCTTTGAGTCAGGCCATGGAGCAGGCTGGATTGGAACAGGCAGACTGAAAGGAATGACATGCAGTTTGTCGGCCACAGCGGGGAACAACTCGGCCGTGACGCTTTTCAAATAGTAGCT
>JBBTMW010000074.1:0-9875 GCA_038067995.1 Candidatus Zixiibacteriota bacterium | reverse complement strand
TTCGCTGGCATGACAAATCAAAGAAACACACATGCGCCACTTTTTCAACAAGCCCGATGAAGGGGGACAGCGATTGGCAAGTCAAGTGGCAGACGGGACGTCTGCCGCCCACAAAACCGCTTGTAGATTAATAGTGCAATGAAAAAGCGTTGGTGATAAAACGAGAAAATCAGCCGACTGATTCTACTGCCTGCTGAAGAATCGCCACGACATGCTTCTGCTGGTTGGCTGTCATACCGTGAAAGAGGGGGAGAGCGATCGAAAGTCTGTCGGCCATATAGGCGTTGGGGAAATCGCTTTCGCGCAGAGAGTATTTCTTCTGATAGTACTCAAGGGTGTGAATGGCATGGGTTCCCTGACGAACCGAGACCCCGCGTTCTTCCATAAACGCCATAATCTGATTTCGCTTCTGCGAAAGAGTTTCAATCAGTTCCGGTTCCTTGCGTTGAACCTCTTTCATATCTGCCCGACCCGCCGTATAGAGGCAAACATACGCCTGCCAGCCATGTGTCATGCCGACAGCAACGGACGGAGGACGCACTTCCGATACCACCGCAAGCAAGGACGAATATCGGCGTGCCTGTTCGGCTCGTTCTTTGAGAATCGCATCGAGCTTGTCCATTTGAGCGACTCCCATCCCCCCTTGCATATCGGTCATGCGATAATTGTAGCCGACCTGAGGGAATCCGGGGAGAAGGAAAGGGGATGACTCTTCATCGCGCACGGCGCCATGATCTCTCAGCTGACGACATGTCTGTGCGAAGAGGTCGTCATTGGTGGTGATCATTCCCCCCTCGCCGGTGGTAATCACCTTGCGAGGATGAAAACTGTAACAACTTGCCAAAAATTCACTGCGGTCATCATCGGCGATAGTATGCGACCCCAATCCACAGGCGGCGTCCTCAATGACTGCCATGCGAAACTCGCGGGAGATGGCGGTCAGCCGTTTCACATTGACCGGATGGCCAAAAAGTGAGACCGGCATAATCACCTTGGGGCGACTGTCCCCCATGAGGCGTTTGGAGAATATGTATTTCAGAATCTTGTCGGGATCGATAGTAAAGGTGTCGAGATCAATATCGATGAACACCGGATGCGCCCCGCATTGCTCTATGACATTTGCGGTTGCCACAAATGAGTAAGATGGAATCATGACACTGTCGCCGACTCCAACCTTGGCCGCAATCAGCGCCAGATGAAGGGCGGTCGTTCCGGACGACACGGCGACACCATATTCGTTTCCGACTTCGGTTGCCATCTTGCGTTCGAATTGCGCGATGTTTTCCCCCTGCACAAGCCATCCGGAACGCAGAACCGCAAGAACTCGCTCTTCTTCATTGCTGTCAATCCAGGGACGGGCAATAGGGATGCGATCGGATTCCGATGGGGAATAGGCGTTGATACGCGTTTGACCCGATAATGCCGAAGGGCTGTCGCCAGCCGACTTCCTATGTAGCGACTTGGTTTTCATGGCTCTCTTCTAGTTTTATCGAGCAGTTGAGGCGTAAACTTTAGCGCCCAAGTCCTCTTTCTGCTCAAGAATTGAGCAGAATTGTCGATAGAACTTATAGAATGTGACGATCGCATTGCGGGCAGGCTCCTCATGCTACCCACAGTGATCGCACACCGCATCAATGGAACACGACAGCATAGGAATGCGTACAGTTATGAATCAACCAACCCCCCTCAAACGAATTCCCGCCGAACTGACCGGCAAGAATATTTTCATCACCGGCGGAGCGGGATTTATCGGTGCCTCACTCATTGAGCGAATTGTTGACGACAATCACGTCGTCGTTTACGACAACCTTCGCCGTGACTCCCTGAAATCTAAATTATTTGCAAATCACCCCAATCTGACACTTGTGCATGGAGATGTTCTCGACTATCCCTCGCTGGAGAAAGCCATGCGCGGAGCGCACATGGTTGTGCACTGCGCCGCTATCGCTGGAATCGACACTGTGATCAAAAGCCCGACCGAAACAATGCGGGTCAACATGATAGGCACCGCCAAAGTTCTTGAGGCAGCTCATACTCTGACTACCCTTGAGCGATTGGTTGATTTCTCGACCAGCGAAGTGTTTGGCCAGTCGGCATTTCGCAGTGAAGAAACCGACATTACGAGCATCGGCGCCGTCGGTGAGGCTCGCTGGACCTATGCCGTCAGCAAACTTGCCGGCGAACATCTCACCAAAGCCTACCATCAGGAGTTTGACATGCCCACCGTCACCGTCCGGCCATTCAATGTCTACGGCCCCGGACAAGTCGGTGAGGGAGCGATGATAATCTTCATCGACAAGGCCATGCGCAACGAAGATATCACCATTCATGGCGATGGCAATCAAATCAGAGCCTGGTGCTATATCGAAGATTTCATCGATGGCCTGCTTTTGGGGATGACCCATCCCAACGCTGTGGGAGAATCATTCAATATTGGCAACGCCCGCGCTGTCATCACAATTTATGGTCTGGCGCAGACAATCGTGCGTGTGCTCGGTTCGCAATCAAAACTGGTCTTCGCTTCCCGTGCCGGAGCCGATGTCGAATTGCGCGTGCCGAGTGTCGAGAAAGCCCGGCGACTTGTCGGATTTGAAGCAGGGGTTGATCTCGAAGAAGGCATCCTGCGAACCGCGAAGTATCTTGAAAGCCAGCGGATATTCGGCGAATCGGAGTGGGTCGACCGCCGTCAGCCGGTAACGCTCAAGAAGCCCGCCCAAGCAGCGCGGTAGTTCTTTGCTTTGTAGGGTGGGTTCGTCCCCGAACCCGCCATTTTTCCACTCTAAATATTGATGTCAATCGGCGGGTCTGAAGACAAATCCGCCCTACATGAAGAATGGATTTTTGGATCCGTAGCGCGTGGTTCTCCCTGAACCCGCGCGTTTCACAAAATTGTTATATGCGCTTAGCAGATGATCTGACAGAGATCGGCAAGTGATCCGACGTCGCTTCTGTCGAGAGATTTCCAGAGTATTTCAGCGGTCTTCAATCCGCACGCATTCAGCTCCACTACCGGCTCCATCCCCAGATATGCCAGAGTCTGAAACATGCGGTGTGATTCGATTGAATTGGCCGGGATAACCTGCCAGCCATGAGAATTCAGCGTTGTCATAGATGCGCCGCCGTTGAACTGCAACAGCTGTTTCTTGCCAGCATATTGCAAAACTTCGGGGTCGGCATAATCTGCCACTGAGCCCAAATCTCCGCAATAATCAGAATAGAGAAAGAGGCCGGTCTCGGAAACAAGGCGCTCTGTCATCTGCTCCCAACGGGGGAGATGCACCGTTCTTGCATATGTGTTCTTCAGTGATTGCAAAAGATAGGGAGCAAATAGATCATTCCCCACAAGCGTAATCTGTTCATTCTTCGAGAGCGTCGTATAATCCGCAATGAGTTTCAAAGCCAACGGACCGATAAAGCGGAAAACATTGAAATCGGGGTGTTCCTCAAAAGTCCCTACGACTCGCACCCCTTGTTGTCGGCAGGCGTCAAAGTCGATATCACTCAAGCGAAGCTCACGGGCGTCATACATGAGAGGAATGACCGCCCCTCTTGTCATCCGCGAAACCACAGCCTGATTGAGCGGTCGAACCGAACCGAGATTGGTGACGATATCGGCCATTTCAAACGCCGCTTCGGCGCGACTCACGATTCGGATCCGTTCAGCGACTCCAAGTTCGTGCGCGATAGCCATAGTCTGACCCGCGGCCTCAAGAGCGGTTCCATGGCGCGAATCGACGGCAATAGCCTCAACCCGGGCGCCTGCATACGCGGCGATAGCGGCGGTAACGGCAAACGGGCCAGTGGCGGCCTCGGTGATGACGCGTGCCCCGCGCAGATCGAGTGACAGCGATTCGCAGACCCGTTCAACCAGCGACTGGTTCGTGGTCTCTTGTTCGACGGTGGTTAATGACATTTGAACTTGTTCCCAATGAAATGCCGACCCGATTCAAGAGTTGGTCGGCGCGGTACGGTTTATCGCGATAAATGACTTCGGTGATTTCGATAATAGTGTCGCTCGTTTTTATCCACACCCCTCGTTCCGGAATAACTCGCACCACTTTGCCGGTGGTGTGATGATAGGCTGGGGATTCAATCAATCGTGATTTGCAAAGATAGAGTGGTTCCGCTTTGTAGTGGCTGAAAGCGCCTGGCGTATAAGGCGGAGTGAGAGCGCGAATTGTATTGTGGATCAATCGGCTGGGGTTGTTCCAGTCAATCAATCCGTCCTGAGGCTTTCGGCGGGTGACATAGATTGCTTTCGTTTCGTCCTGCGGGATTGTCTTCAGTCCTTTCCCGATATTGCTGAGAACAGCCATCAGATGTGCCCGGAGGTGGTCTTCAATATGTGCGATTGCATCGACAATTGTTACGTCATCATCAATTGAAAACAGATGCTGGTAAAAAATTGGCCCGTCATCGATACCTTCTGTGACGGCATGAATTGTATAGCCAAGCTGTGATTCGCCGTTGATGAGGCCCCACACCAGTCCGTGAAATCCACGGTAGCGGGGCAGGGGAGCATAGTGGGTGTTGACGAAACGATGCCGCTTGAGCAAGTCGGCGGGAATCAGAGTGGGATAGCTATGCAAATACACGAGATCGAAGTTGATATCATCAAGCTGGGTGGGGCGGGTGATCACCGGAATCGACAGGCGATTCGCCAGCGCAATCAGGCCGGCGGCCTTATCAGCCGTTTCGGGTGCGTAGCCAACGGCCGCAAGCGTCATCTCCGCATGGGCATTGATGATCTGCGCGATCTCGGCGACAAAGTCACCGCTTCCCAAAACTGCTATTCGCATGATTTACTCCGCCTCCAAACTCACGCGCTGAGGATTCATTGCCTCTTTCATGCTGAGAAGATAGGTGGTGCGGAATCGCGCTACCGTGCCAAAGTTCTCTTTGAACTGAAAGAGATTGTCGCGAGCCATCAGATCAACCGATGACGTCCCCAGGTCGAGATAACGAATCCCTTCGCGGGCGCACTGTGACAAGCCGTCGCAGAGCAAAAGGGTCAACCCCTGCGAATCACGATAGTCGGGATTGGTGGCAAGGTAGAAGGTCATCCATGTATGCGAGTTCAACACAAAGTAAACTACTGCGGCAATCGGTTTTCCGTCCTGCATAGCGGCGTCGGCAAAAATATGGTGGCGTAAAGATTGTGTCAGCGAGGCCAACTGCGACATCGTGTGGGTCGGCGTTCCGCCAAACTTTTCATGTGTCATTTCAATCACGGGCCAGATTTCTGCAATCGGGACTCGCCGTGCTATGGTCACACCGCACTGCTCAGCGCGGTGCATGGCTCGTCGGGCGCGGGTCGACAGGGATTCCTCGATTCCTGTTTGTGCCACCGGTACCAGATGCGTGACATCGTGGCGAATCGAATGAAGCTCTCGTTGCATAAGGGCAAAGAGAAGGGTTTCATCACCGCGAATACTATATTCGATGAGGGATGGCGTCATTTGAAGGGACTTCACTCCGCTCTTGGACAAGTACTCACAGAGGGCATCGGCGACTTCGCATGACGTTCTGTACGACATCTGTCCTGCGGTTATCATGCCACCATACGAGGCGCCATACGGGCTTCGCGCCATAATGCCATCATCATGCGGAACCAAGGCCATCGGCATCATGGCGATCAGCTGGTCCCCCTTGAAGACGCCGAGATGGTGCTCGTCGAATCGGTCGCCATGGTAACTCAAAAAATCTGCGGTATGAAAAAGCGTTGCGCCATCGGCGGTCTGGAGCAAGCGCCGCCACATGGCAAGGTCACGCTCAGAATTGCGGCTCATGCGGGCTATTTGCACCTTGGCGTGCTGGGCAGTCAGGGTCGTCGCGGTCATTTGAACAACTCCGGATAGGTAACCGACTGGCCGTTGTAGATAAGGTCATAGAGATACCAATATTTTTGCACCATCGTGCGGGAGTCGAATTCCCGGCGCGCCCAGTCACGGCAGGCCTGGCCGGTCTCATTCATTCGTGCCTGATCTTTCAAAAGAGTCCGGACAGCATCGTACAACGTATTTTCAGTCGCATGAACGACAGGCGCATCGGGATAGAGTAATCGCGTGAAGTTGTCGAGTTGCACCACCGGCACAAGTCCCATCGCGGCGGACTCAATGGCATTGAAGCCAAAGGTCACAAGAAGAGAGACTATGTGCATATGACAGCGGCTTTTCATTTCAAGGCACTCGCTGTTCTTCTTTCCTTCAATTAATACCGATTCAAGATTGGGGATATCGGCGCGAAGGCAGTTGACCGTTTCGAGAATCGTCTCTGAGCGCTTCAGATTCCGATAATTCTGATTTGACGGGGCGTGGCAGACACGAACGCCGCTTGAAAAATCCATTGCCGCTTGTGGAAGATCGTTGACCTCCATCATGTACGGCTGGATATGATAGAAACTTGATTTCACCGCTTTGTACATCGTCCAGTCGCAGGCGGTGATAGCCGTGAAACCGGTGCGATTGTGAAAATCCAGCATCTCTTTCGGATTGTTGCGGATTTCGCTTCCGAAATATTGGAAGACCGCATTGCGGGGGGATATCCATCGGTTCCAGTCTATGCCCGTAAGAGGCAGGAGCTGACGGCCAATATGAAAAAAATCGGCGCGAGAAATCAGTTGTCGGGTCTCTTCAAGAGCCTGCTCGGAAACCTCTCCGGATTCATTGCGGACAACGACATCGTGATCGTAAGACAGATAATCTTCCTGAAAAATCACACATCTCGCGCAGTGGTTGGTGTAGAGGTTCAGGGCGCGCATGATGGCAGTCATCTGGCCGACAATATTGTAATCGGCGATAAGCAGAACCCGCATGCCATCTTTTTTGGAGGGAGCATTGGCGGGAACATGCTTCATGAAGGGGTCGTCGCCCGAAAAAGCCGATGTGACTCGCCTCGGTCCAAATTCGTAGCCAAGCTTGTTGCGCTCGTCATGAACGCGCGGGCTGCCGCGATGGGCTATCTCGGTGATTATGGTCAGATCGGAAGTCTTATTGAGAATCATCTCCTCAACGATATCCCGTATCGCCCGCGGCTGATTGCTGCGGGAAATCCATTCATCCAGCGAGAGAGCAATTGCTCTATTAATAGCGCTGAGGGTGCTGAGAATCAAAAGAATCAAGTCGCTGTTGCCATTGTGCTGAGCGAGATGCCTTAGCGCAAAGTCCTTTTGGGAATCGCTGAGCGACGCTGAAAGTTTTCGTAGGAGCTGACAATCGACCGCATCCATCTTTCCTTCGATTAGCCGACTCACGAGCCGTGGCCAGGCGAGGATGGAAGTAGCCAGAGTTTTGGTATGTCCGATTTCGTTCAGGAGGCTTTGCAAATTGGAAAGTGCATCGGCGTTCGATGAGTCGAGTTCAAGAGAGAGAGCCAGAATGCCGCAGGCTTCTGCCAGAGCACCGCGCGTGTGGCAGATAACCGCAAGATTGTTGAGCGCCGAAGGGTTGGCCGGATTGTCGGCCAGAGTTTCACGAAATAGTTTTTCGGCATTGTCCAGATCGCCTGCGCCGAACAGCTCTTCACCGCGTGCGATGCGATCATCCAATGATCGGGTCATGGTCGCATTGTCCATCTATCATGATATCGGCAAAGAATGCGATTCTCATGAGCCCCCATCGCATTGCATGAGTAGGTCAAAACCCCTGTGGTTTTCACGATTTGCGTCCATTTTTTTGGAGTCAAGAACGCACAGGGCTCCTGACCTATCCGGGCAGTTATGTTGGTCAAATCCAGCAGTAACCGCTTGGAATACAACGCATTACGCAACCCCATCTCTTTTATTGAAAAAAGCCCTTGATTTTCGGAACAATTCAATCGATATATGCGTATATATGCATGAACGTATGAAGAAGAAACAGGCCAAAAACTACTCGGGCGCTCTGCCGCCGGCTTTCAAAGCGATGGCCGACTCGACCCGATTGAAGATTCTGCTGATGCTCGAAGGGCGTCCGCGAACGGTGACCGAGATAGTGGAGTTTTTCCATCTCTCTCAGCCGACCATTTCGCGCCACATGCAAACATTGGCGGGAGCAAAGCTGGTACAGCGCACCAAGAAGGGGCAAAAGGTCTATTACGAAATCGACCCCAAGGTTATGCGATCAATCTGCGTTTCGCTGGCGACCTGTTTCCCCTGCTGTTCGATTACCATCGAAAAGCAGATCATGGGTGGAGCCAAAGCGCAGGCCTGCGGATGCGCTGTCGAAAACGAAAAGCAGAAAACTGAGTGATAGGAAAGTTCTGACTTCCGGAAGAGATGATAGATATGAGAACATTAACGCACGATAGAGAAGGAGAGCGACGATGAAACGTTTTGCAGTTCCGCGCGTTGCCCGCTGTTGCAGCGGCTCGCACCGACCGTCCCCGGCACGACACTAAACTGCCCTTAATTCGACCCATACCACGCATTATACGGGAGTCTTGTCAAGAGACGGGACTCCCGTATTGATTCAGGGTAGTTGCGGGAACACAATATGAAGAATAAGGCTGGATTCCTCCGCCGCGGCGGACGGGAATGACAGAACCAGTCTTTTGTAGGGCGGGTCCGTCTTCGAACCCGCCAATGCATCCTTCCGCATAAAAAAAAGACGGCAGGTCTGAAGACAAACCGGCACTACTAAGAATAAGACCAAATTCCCTTCGCGGGAATGACAGAAAAGGAATCTCGTCTTCTTACCCTTGAGCCGTCACAAGGCGGCGATAGCGACTGCGGCGGTTCTCGAAAATCTTGGCGCCCATTTCCTTCGTGCGCCACTCTTCATATTCCCGGAAGTTGCCGTCGAACCACCGCACTTTGCCGTCTCCTTCGAAAACCAGAAGATGGGTGCAGATACGGTCGAGGAAAAACCGGTCGTGGCTGATGACCAGGGCGCAACCGCTGAAATCCATGATGGCTTCTTCCAGCATGCGTAGGGTGTTGACGTCGAGGTCGTTTGTCGGTTCGTCGAGCAAAAGAACGTTGCCGCCAATCTTGAGCGTCTTGGCAAGAAGACATCGGTTTCGCTCTCCGCCCGAAAGCTGATTTACTTTCTTCTGCTGATCGGAGCCGCGGAATCCAAATCGTGAGAGATAGGAACGTACCGGCACCATCTGCTTGCCGATGGCGATTTCATCCAGTCCTTCGCCGACTTCATCGACAAGTTGCTTATCGGTATTGAGCGTGTCCCGTCCCTGCGGAACATAGGCGAACGAAACAGTCGGTCCGACAGTGACTTTACCGGAGTCGGGTTTTTCCTCTCCGACAATCATTCGGAAAAGAGTCGTCTTACCGGCGCCATTGGGGCCGATAAGTCCGACAATCGCCGAGCGCGGAATATTGAACGTCACATCGTTTACTATCGGCGACCCGCTGTAACCCTTGCATACGCCGTCAAACTCAATGACGCTGTCGCCAAGCTCCGGTCCGGGGGCGATGCGGATAGAGGCGCCGTCATCGCCGGCCTTCTCCCGCGCTATCAGTTGTTCGTATTCAATCAAACGGGCGTGAGAGACCTCGTGACGGTCTTTGTTGCTCATCTTAATCCAAGCCAGTTCGCGCTGAAGGGCGCGTGATCGGGAATTATCTTTCTTCTCCTGAGAGGCGACCTTGGTGAGTTTCTGCTCGATCCACGAGGAGTAGTTCCCTTCCCACGGAATCCCCTTCCCTTCGTCAAGTTCAAGAATCCAGGTCGTGATATTATCGAGGAAATAGCGGTCGTGGGTGACGACGATTACAGTGCCGGGATATTCTCTCAGTTGCCCTTCGAGCCAGTCGATAGTCTCGGCGTCGAGATGGTTGGTTGGCTCATCAAGAAGGAGAAGATCTGGCTTTTCCAGCAGAAGTTTGCACAACGCGACTCGTCGTTTTTCGCCGCCGCTCAGAGTGCTGACGATGCGAT
>JBBTMW010000073.1:0-17307 GCA_038067995.1 Candidatus Zixiibacteriota bacterium | reverse complement strand
GGCGTTTGAGACAAGCCGCTTCTTGAGATTGAAATAGTACTTGAAATTGATATCCCGCGTGTGGCTGACAAAGGGCATTTCGCCGTAATAGAGCACTAGATAGGTCGAGGGGATGCGGGCGAAATAATTGTTGGTGGGGCAAAACGGTACCCAATGGCCATGAACATATACTTCTGTCCATATGTGGGTGGCTTTCGATTGTCCCGACGAGAGTATCTTTCCGCCGACAAGACGGGTCGGTATGCCCAGGTGACGTGTCATCGCCGCAAAAAGACGAGATTTGCCCCCACACGAGGCCTCGCCAAGATGATAGGCGGTGAGGGCATCCGTTGTACCGGAGTATTGCACATATTTCAAGCCAATGGTGACATAATCGAATGCCTTTTGCAGATTTGAAAGAATGGTGCTGTCTTCGGAGAGGCCAAGGGAATCGATTAGCCGGGCAATTTCAGGATCGTCGGACTGGATGAGGCTATCAGAGAGCAAAAGGCGGCCGAGCTGTTTCGGCGCCGGTTGCCGTGTGGAGAGCGACGAGTCTATGCCGAAGGTCATCTCTTTTGTAAAGACGGTGCTAGTGTACTTGAGTGTTCGCGTACCGCTGACCTGATCACCATGCCAGATTCCAAGGCGGGCGGCATCGGAGGATTCGACTTTGAAGCGCATATCGTTTGACGAGAAAGCTTCGTCGGTGATCGTTTGGTTGCGGTCGTTGCGTGGGAGGGTGAGAGCAATATCGACGTCACTGCCATGTCCATCAAATTGCACTACGGTTTCTATGAAATAGCTTTCCGATTCCTTGACGGCAGAAAGATCATAGTCCAGATACGCGATTTTATAGAAGGCAAGACCGGCCGCAGTCAGCACCAGACAAGCCGGTACCAAGGCAGTCAGGTATCGCGAGTGATTTTTTCGGGCGATGGGCAAGGTTCGAGTTCCTGTGTCTGGTTGTCCGGAGAGACGCAAACAACATTGTTGCCTGGCGTCGTTCTCCCGGTTTGATCCGGATTGATTCTGTGAACCAATCTGTTCGGCAATCCAGTTACCAATCGAACAGAACAGTTCCCCCATATACAGTATCGACTCAATGGGCTGGAATCTTTCCTGAAAAGATGCGAATTGCGCAAATTTGTTCTCAAACCGAGTGAGATGCATCCATGATCATTCCATTTTGCAACGATGGTATGGGTACGCCCCTTCCTTTTTTTGAAAGTAGTGCAGGTCAGCGCTCTTTGGAAATACAGGCGGATGTATTGCCGGAATCGGCCTGGATAGAAAGTGGCGGCCATACATCACAAGCGGGAATGAATAAATCAGAAAGTAATACAGAGCTATGCGGGGGATTTCAGTGCCGGGTTGTTCTTCGTCAGATGTTTTTCTATTAATGCGTACAGCACTTCAGCGCTAACGGGCTTAGCGATGTAGTCGTCGCAACCGGCAGAAATGCAGACGCGCCGGTCTTCCTCCATGGCATTGGCGGTCATGGCAATAATCGGGAGATGCTTGCCAGTACCCAGTTCTGACTCACGAATCTTCCTGGTCGTTTCGAGTCCGCCGAGCAAGGGCATCTGAATGTCCATGAGTACCAGATCGAACGATTGAGATATGAGCGCCGTAAGCGCCTTCTCCCCGTCGACAACGCCTGTTACCTGGTAACCTTTTTTTGTTAGCAGTGATTCCGCCAGTCGCATATTGATCAGATTGTCCTCAGCTACTAAAATGCGGAACTGTCCGTTCCTTGAGGGAGAGGAGGCTGATGTGTCTACCCGAAGATTAGTTTTCTCGGTATCGATTGTCAGTGAAGAGCAATTCATCTGATTTGCAATTGCCTCGCGAAGCTGGCGTTCACGAATAGGCTTTCGCACGACGGGAATGACCGTTCTGCCGTCGCGAGTTTTGTGATTTGTGTGTGCGAAATCGGAGGAGAGCAGGACGAGAGCCGACGAGGCCAGCCAGCCGCGTTCGTAGCAAGCATTGGCAATGTCGATTCCAGAGGTTCCGGGCATCAGTACGTCGCATAGTATCAGGTCGAACGGTGAGTCGGCCACGACCGCATCGTGAATCAGATCAATTGCTTCTTCGCCGGACCATGATACGGTCGGAGTCATATGCCAGTTCATGGAGAGGGCAGAGAGAAGCACACAGTTTGTTTTGTTGTCGTCGACAATAAGCACACGCTTTCCGTCGAGAGCGATATCCTGAACATTGGCTGTTACAACTGGCGCCGTCGCTTTGCAGAAGGGAACAGTGAAAGAGAAGGTCGTTCCCGGACCACCGACGCCTGACGTGTTCGTAGGGCTGTTCACCCAGATCCGTCCCCCCATCATTTCAACCAGTTGTTTGGCAATGGTGGTGCCGAGTCCGGTGCCACCATATTGACGGGTGGTTGTGCCATCGGCTTGGGTAAACGAATCGAAAATACGATCCTGCTGGTTCTGCGGAATGCCAATACCCGTATCTGCGACAGTAGTCAGAATGTAATCGGTTCCGTCTTCTTTTTTTATTTCAAGTCTGACCGATACTTCCCCCGACTCAGTGAATTTCACGGCGTTTCCAACGATGTTGACCAGAATCTGCCGAAAGCGCAGGGGATCGATGCTGACCGCGTCGGGAATAGCAGGGTCGGTAAAAACGATCAACTCCAATTCCTTTTCGCGTGACTTGAGAATGATGGCGTCAACGGCGGTTTCGACGGTCTCTCGCAGACTTGCATCAACGGGGTAGATCGTCATTCGGCCAGCTTCGATTTTCGAAAAGTCGAGGATGTCGTCTATGATGCCGAGAAGGTGGTCGGCTGATGCTTTCACCATGTCCAGATAGTCGCGTTGTAAGTCGGTGAGAGGCGTTTCCAATGTCAGATTTGTCATGCCCATGATGCCATTCATGGGGGTTCGAATTTCGTGGCTCATGGTCGCAAGAAACTGGCTCTTGGCTTTGCTTGCCTCGGCGGCGATGTTGGTTGCGGCCTCGGCGCGGAACAGCGCTTCTTCAAGTTCGGCGTTCTTGTGCTCGATTTCCACGGCGCGCTGGGCGAGAATAGTCTCCGCCGCTTTTCTTTCGGTTATGTCGGTCAGGGCGCCGGTAAGTCGCAAAGGTGTATCATTATCGTCCCAAACGGCCTGCGCTCGCGACTGGAACCAGCCATAGCCGCCTGCTTTTGTTTGCATGCGGAACTCCGTATCGAACGGAATGCGATACTTAAGATGCTCCTGGATCGCCTCCAGAACGCGATTGCTGTCCTCGGGGTGGAGCACATTTATGAACGATTCGAGAATGTTCGGAAATTCATCGTGGGTGAAACCGAGAAGGGCGCGATAGCGGTCAGAATAGTAAACGGTATTGGCACGAAGATCCCAGTCCCAAATTCCATCGAGCGTTCCCTGCAGGGCGAGATCAAAGCGCTCTTCACTCGATCGAAGTTGCTCTTCGGCGCGTTTGATGTTGGTGATATCCATGATCATGCCGTCGAGGCAACAGATGTTGCCTTCGCTGTCACGGATACCGGCGCCGCGTTCCATCACCCATCGCAAGGAGCCGTCGACGTGATCGATTCGGTATTCAACCTGATATGCCTGTTGCAGAGTAATGGCGGTATTGATTTCAGCCGCGACCCGCTGACGATCGGCTGGATGGACAATCGACGTGATCGAGTTGGCTCCGCCTGTCACAATGTCGGACGGAGAATATCCGGTGATGTCCCGAATGTGGTCGCTGATAAAAATGGCGGTTCGAGCGCCATCGTTGCAGGAAGCCCGGTAGACGGCGCCAGGATCATTGGCCAAGAGCGATTTCAATTGCTGTTCACGCGCAGAGATTTCGTTTACGGCCTGATTCAACGTACTTGCCATCTGACCGATTTCGTCGTTGTGAACAATCGGAGCCAACGCTTTTGTATCGCCACTTCGACGCGACTTCATCGCCAGGTTGATTCCCATAACTGGTTGGATAACCCGGCGCTCGACCATGACAAATACCAGCAACGTGAGGAGGAGCAAGCCTATGGCTGTCTGGGCCAGCGACTCCCAGAGTTCACCTATGAGCTCAGCTTCCATGGGCTTCAGATCGATATGAACCATCACGGCCCCGTTGCATTCCTTGCCGATTGTGCACTCGTCGTCGTGGCAGTATAGGGGCGAGGAATACGAGAATTCGCGAGTGGCATCATGAATAAGGTGATCATCTCGCAATTGGGATATGGATTCCATAAGGTCTGTAATGGTCTGCTTTTCCGGAATATCCCAGACAGTACGCCCCAGCCAATCTTTGTGTGTTGATCCGATAACGACGGGAGGATTTCCCATCACTACTACGATCTCGGTGACTTCCGGCATGGCATCGAATTCTTCGACCGTGCGCTGTACGTCCCGAGTATGCTCGATGTGATCTATAACCATTGTGGCTGAATGAGCCAGCATCTGCGCCTTCAGAAGTACGCGATTTTGGAGCGCTTTCGTGTGGGAGTAGAAGGCGACAACAAGTACGGCGACAATCACACCCAGACTTGCCAGAGCGAGGGGAACGAGAATTCGCTTCTTGAGCGAACGAAACGGCCCGATAGCTTCAGTCCTGTTTTCTACCCGCTGAATATTCTTGTCTTTTGTTTCTGCAGTCAATTGTTTGCGCCTTGTGAATGGTTCGACAGATACGTAACCCCTTACAATCAATACGTCTTTCTCTTCATAGGTATCGGAAAAGGAGACGATTTCACTATTCAGGATGGCACTTCAGGCTTTGAACTTCGCCAAGTTGTCCAATTGTCGATCAGGGGGAAGTGTTCCGAATTGAACCAGTAGCAATTTGAGGATAGAGGGGAGAGCGAGAGGACGGCCAGCGGGGTTTTCACCCAGGGCATTTTGTGCGAGGCGGACGTCTCGTCTGCCCGTCCTTATCAAACAACTGTTGGTATTAGGACAAGGCTACGAAGATTTAAGACTGGATGCCCTCTGGTCGTTGCATATACTTCCGCCATGAATCGCAAATCGTTGATTTATCTTTTACTCACTATCGGGTCGGTTGCGGGAGGATGGGTGCCGACTCTTTGGGGGGCGGACGCTTTTTCGTTTCAATCCCTGCTCGGCTCACTGATCGGCGGCTTGTTCGGTATCTGGGCTGGCTACAAGCTGGGGGATTGAACTCGTCAAAAAGGTGTCGGGTTTCTCGTCCCCGCTCCCCGCGAGGCCTCTGAACACCGATCTACTGATTACGAAAGCAAAAAAATAAAACGGGATGCCGTGCGATGGCATCCCGTTTATCAATCAAACAAGGATAAAAGAATCAGGCTGTAGGGACAGCTTGAGCCACCGGCTCCGCCTTGCGGATTCCCGCCAGCTCCTGAAGGAGGCGCCAGTTTCGAAGGCGATCATCCATTGAGGACAACAACTCCGGAGAGGGGTTTCCCTCGGCGTCGAACTGCTTGCCAAAGCGTCCTTCACTCCGTGCAAACCAGACGAAATCCTGAAGTTGGCCGCTCTTGGAATCGGTGTGCCAGTCCTTTTTGTGGGAAGGATTCATACTGATATCCAGTCGCTGGGCAAAGCTGTCCCCCTTGCGAGGATCATAGATGTAAAGCGGGAAGGCTCGGCTTGTCACGACCGACATCCCCTGCTGATAGCTCATGTTGTCGGCGATCTGGTGCTCAGGGGTGCAGGCCGAATAGGCGATAATCACGGCCGGACCGGGATACTCAAGCGCCGCCAGAACAACTTTGAAAAAATGGCTGTAGTGTGATGGTGAGACTTGCGCGACAAAGACATCAGGGTGACTCATGGCAATAAGCCCCAGTTCTTTTCGTCTATCGACTTTACCGTGAATCGATTTGCCGTGGACGCTCATCTTTGCATCCTGCCCGAGAAACGTCGCGGTCGAGGCCTGCCCGCCGGTATTGGAATAGGCCTGGGTGTCGAGCACCAGCACCTTGATATCCATACTGGTTGTCAGCATTCGCGACAACGATTGGAAGCCGATATCAAACATGGCTCCGTCGCCGCCGAAGACCCAAATCTTGGTGTCCTCTTTTCCCTGTTGATTCATGCGCATCCGCACACCCATGGCCATGGCGGGGGCATTTTCGAAGAGGGAATTCGTCCATGGCACGTCAAAAATGTTGAACGGATAGGTCGCACTGTAGACCGAGTTACACCCGGTCGCGGCCACAATAGCCATGTCCTTGCCGTATTTAATGGAGGTGGCGGTCAATGCCATGTTGATTGCGGAGATTTCGCCGCATCCAGCGCACGATCCGGCGCCCCCTTCGCTGACCCAGCAATTCTCGCGCATATAGTTGTCGGTGATGCGCTTCTCGCTAACGTACTCTTCCGGCGTGGGAGGGAGTTCTTTCCTGATGAATTCTATTCCCTCGGCGTAGCTCTGCATCTGAGGGATACTCTTGTGGCGCATCGACAGGGCATTGCGGGTGCCGCATACTTCAACGCATACGCCGCATCCTTTGCATCGGTCGGGATCAATCCAGAGCGAGAAATAGGCAGGCTTTTCACCCTTCTTCTCGAATGCGTTCCACAGCTTTGTGGTTTTCACGAACTGTGACCTCAAGTCATCCTTCAGTTCGGGATCACTCACTTTACTGAGGCTCTGCTCGAGTTTCTCCTCGGTGACGGCGCGGGTGCGAATGGCCACGTCGGGGCAGATAATCACGCATTCCATGCAGGCGGTGCATGAATCGGCCTGGACTTTTGGTATCTCAGGGCAAATGAAGGCAAAGCTTCGTTCTTTGGCGGTTTTGCCGGGGATGAGAGAACGGGCGGCGAGTTCGTCGGCCGGAACGCCGTAATCTCCCTGTCCTTTAAGATAGGGGTTCAAAACCGTTTGATTAAAATGGCTCAGATCGCGCGACCGTTTGTCAACGGCGGCGCTTTCATCGGCCGAATCGTGGGAAAAATGCTCATTAAACATATTGGGCGGTCTCCTTCAGCGCGGCGGTGACTTCGATAACATCGTTGTATCCTTTGCGGATACAGATCATGTTGTCCTCGATGGCTTTCTCGCCACGCTTACCGAAATATTTTCTCACTATTTTTTCCATAGCGCCAAAGAGATGCTCTTTTTCGAGTCCTCGTTCGCTCGCCATGGGGGTCACTCTGAGGAAAACGCCGAGAAGGACGATTCCCTGCATACGATTTATCAGATCAGCCGAACGGGCGACCGTTTTGGCTATGTTTGTTGCGTCCAGGCCATAGACGTGAATATTTTTGGCTTTGATTTCGCGCTGGGCGCTTTCAGGCAGTTGTTTCCATATCGCATCGGCGGATGTTTCCGACGTCTGGATGAATACGGAGCCGCCCGCTTCCAATCCATTGAGGGGATTGGCGTGACGAAAGACATTGATGTCATTGATAGCGACGAAGTTGACGCTATTGAGTTCCTGATGGCTTTCGATATGGCTCTTTGCGGCCGCAAGGAAATACATCGTCGGCATTCCCTTTTTCTCAGCGCCATATTTGGGATAGGCCTGAACGCTCAACCCGAATAGCTCCGAGCAGACACCGGCGATAATCTTGTTGGTCGTGATGGAGCCATAGCCGCCGATGGAGTAGCCCCGCATGGCGAAGTATCCTTCGGTGCGAATATCTAATTCTTCATCTTTCCAAAGCAGAGCATCCTCGTGGTCGATGCCGATGCAGTAACGAATCTTTCCATCCTTACCGCGCTTGAGATTTTCGATGATTGCCTGAAAATCTTTGGCGCGAACATCGAAACTGCCGAGTCCTCCGGCACCGTGCTGGATAACCGGCACTCTCGAAATGGACGGATAGTCTTCATGTCCCCAACTGGCGTCGGCAAAGGCCGCTTTCAGATCGCGGGCGAGAGGATTTTCAGGGGCGCTGGATTCATCCATACGTTCCAGCACCGAGATGACTTCGACATGTTTGAGGGCTTCAACAAGCTCTGGTCCGGGGAATGGGCGATAGGAAGCAATTGAAATAACGCCGACCCGCTCACCGTATTTCGCGCGGAGTACGCGAGCGGTAGCCTTGGCCGTTTCCATATATGAACCCATGCCGACAATAGCATACTGGGCGTCTTCCATCTGAAATGTCTCGATGAAATCATGGTAGCGGCCGGTCAGTCGCCCGAATTCTTCAAAGTTGGCTTTGAGATTCCGCTTAATATGCCGGTAGTAAGCGCGCTGGGCAACTTTGCCGCGCATGTAAGCATCCTGATTCTGAACCGTTCCGCTCATAATCGGATGTTTTGGGTCTATCAAATTCGCAATCGACTCGCTCGGAGCTTTCAGGAATGTCTTGATGAGTTCCGGCTCGATAAGGCGAATATCCTCAACAGTATGAGTCGTGAGGAAACCGTCCTGAATACTGAAGAATGGCGTAAATGATTCTTCGGCGGTGCGGCGGGCAATAAGGCAGAAGTCGCCCGCCTCCTGGGCATTGCGGGCAAAGAGCATCCCCCAGCCGCAGTCGGCGACGCCCATGACGTCATCGTGCCCGGCATGAACATTGAGGGAGTGCACCGTCATAGCTCGCGCTCCAATATTAAAAACGATTGGCAGGCGTTTGCCGACGATTGTGTACAACACTTCCTTCATGAGGATAAGCCCCTGTCCGGAAGTAAAATTGGTGACTCGCCCGCCGGTGGCCGCAAATCCTTCACACACCGTTGCGGCCGAATGTTCACTTTCCGGTTCGAGAAAGAGGAGCGACTCTCCCCACAGGTTTTTTTTGCCGTCCGCGACCGCCTGCTGGAATCCCGCTCCCATGGAACTTGATGGCGTAATCGGATAGCTCGATGCGCCTGAACAGGCGTGTATCTCCACCCAGACAACGGCTTCACTGCCGTCCATGGTTACAAGCTTGCCGGGAAATTGCCATTCACTCATCGTATGCCTCGGTTCTTTATTCGAAGATTCTTAGACAACTGACAACTTCTCGGAGGTGAATACTCGGTTGAGTCGTCTTTATCAGTTTGTCCCTTGTTGGGAGCGTCAGAATTGTTGCCTTCTTCGTTACTTCCTGTTATCCTTACGTTCGTTCCGACAGAAGATGACTGCCGGAGCGTGTAATATAGTAATTAAGACCAAAATCGGTTTACATTTTACTATATTTATAGTCGGCGTAAAGATAGGTTACCTAAAATCTGGCCAACTTGATTTGGGTCAAAAGGTTCCGTTGCGAAGTAAAGTAATATTATCCGGTTTCGATATGTTACGTATGAAGAGAAAGATAGAATTGATGAGTCAGCAGTGGAAATCTGTTGGCGCAGTTTTTCCACCAATGGAGGACCTATGGCTTATACGATAACCGCAGAATGCAACCTTTGCGACAAGTGCGTGGAGCCTTGTCCCAACGAGGCAATTTCTGCCGGAGATGACATTTACATTATTGACGCGGCCAAATGCACCGAGTGCGTAGGTTTTTTTGATACGCCGCAATGCGCCGATGTTTGCCCGGTCGATTGTTGTATTACCGATCCGGAAAATAAGGAACAGGAAGCTGATCTGCTGGTGAGAGCAAAAGCTCTTCACCCCGACAAGGCGATTCCCGCGGATTATCCTTCCCACTTCAAAGGGTAAGGAGAACCAGTCATGAGCGCACCCGACAAAACAGAACCTGCTTCGACCGAGCGCGTTGCCGGTCAGGTAGAGCACCATACGCAGGAACTCGATATCACCACCGTGCGGTTTGCCGGAGATTCCGGCGACGGCATGCAGGTGCTTGGAACCCGCTTTGCCAATACATCCGCCATTTTCGGTGAGGATGTGATGACCCTCGCCGAATATCCCGCCGAGATCCGTGCTCCTGCCGGAACGCTTCACGGTGTTTCAGGATTCCAAATGAGCATGGGTCCGCAGGATGTATACACTGCGGGAGACCAGGTTGACGTTCTCGTAGCGATGAATCCAGCGGCGCTGAAAACGAATTTGCCACTGGTTCGCCCAAACGGAATCATTATCGTCAATGTCGATTCATTTACAGAAAAGAATCTCACTAAAGCGGGCTATACCGAAAGCCCCATAGACAATCAGAGTTTGGCGGCATTTCGCGTTTTTCCGGTGAGCATTACCCGACTCACCAATGTTGCCCTTTCACCGCTGGGACTTCCGGTGGTTCAGATCGATCGCTCCAAGAACTTTTTTGCCCTGGGGCTGATATGCTGGCTGTTCAATCTTCCGATTGAAAACTCTCTCGGTTGGATTGAGAAGAAATTTAAGAACGATGAGAACGTCCGAAAAGGAAACGCTGAGGCTCTGATTGCGGGCAACAAGTACGGCGAAAGCGCCGAGCTTTTTACCACAAGCTTTGTCATCAAGAAACCCGATACGCCACGCAAGCCCGGCACCTATCGCTATTTGAGCGGTAACTCGGCCCTCGCAATGGGTCTGATTTCCGCGGCCGAACTGGCCGGACTCAAGCTGTTTCTCGGTAGCTATCCTATAACGCCAGCATCCGACATTCTTCACGAATTGAGCCGCCACAAAGAATTTCCTGTGACGACATTCCAGGCTGAAGATGAAATTGCCGCTATTGGCGCCGCGCTTGGGGCATCGTTCGCCGGTTCATTAGCGGTGACCACGACCTCAGGCCCCGGCATGGCTCTCAAGACCGAGTTTATCAATCTTGCCGTTTCGGTGGAATTGCCGCTTATAATTGTAAACGTCCAGCGCGGTGGCCCATCGACTGGTCTGCCGACCAAAATGGAACAGGCCGATCTCTATCAGGCGCTGTGGTCACGACACGGCGAATCGCCGTTAGTTGTATTGGCGGCCAAGTCGCCGAGTGACTGTTTTGCAACCGCAATCGAGGCGGCGCAAATCGCCATCAAGTATATGACGCCTGTTATCGTTTTGAGTGACGGATACATCGCGAATGGCTCTGAGCCGTGGCGAGTGCCGGAGCAATCGGAACTTCCCGAGTTGAAAGTTAAGTTTCTTGATAGCGCCGAGAATTTCCGCCCATACGGCCGCGATCCTGAAACGTTGGCGCGCCCGTGGATCAAACTAGGCACTCCGGATATGCAACATGTCACCGGTGGTCTCGAAAAGAACGAGCACAGCGGACACATCGACCTGACGCCCGAAAATCACCAGAAGATGGTGAATGTGCGAGCGGATAAGATCAATAACGTGCGCAATGATATCCCACCGATAGAAATTCAGGGAGATCCATCGGCTGATGTTCTGTTCATCGGCTGGGGAAGCACCTATGGTGCGATATTGCGTGCCACGATGAATCAGAATGCCAAGGGGCATAAGGTAGCGTCGATCCATCTACGCCATCTCAACCCATTCCCGCGCGATCTTGAAGGAATACTCCGTCGGTTCCCGAAAGTGGTGGTGGCGGAAAACAATATGGGCCAACTTTGGACCAAACTCCGTGCTGAATATCTCGTGAATGCCGATCGCCTCAACAAGGTGAAAGGAACGCCGTTCAAGATCAGCGAAATCGAAGAAAAAATGGAAAGCATGCTGGGAGTTCGCATATGACAACATCAACGGTTTTTGAACGAAAAGACTTCCTCAGCGATCAAGAGCCTCGCTGGTGTCAGGGTTGCGGAGATTATGGCATCCTTAAAGGATTCTCCACAGCGCTGTCGAAGATTGGTATCTCGCCGGAGAAGTTCGTGATAGTGTCGGGCATTGGCTGTTCGTCGCGCTTCCCGCACTACACATCGGCGTATGGCTTTCACAGTATTCATGGCCGCGCCCCTGCAATCGCAACGGGCATCAAGCTGTCGCGCCCCGATCTGTCGGTATGGGTCATCACCGGCGACGGTGACGGTCTCTCCATCGGCGGCAATCATTTTATTCATATGATGCGTCGCAACCCCGATATCAAGCTCGTTTTGTTGAATAATCGTATTTACGGCCTCACTAAAGGGCAGATTTCGCCGACTTCACCGCAGGGGACAAAGACAAAATCCACTCCCTACGGTTCGGTCGACAACCGATCAACCCGATGAAATTGGCCATCGCGGCAGGCGCTACATTCGCCGCACGTGTTCCCGATACCGACAACGCCATGATGACTGAGGTCTTCATCGAGGCCCACAAGCACAAGGGTGTGTCTTTTATCGAAGTACTTCAGACCTGCACCGTATTCTATGAAGATGCCTGGACTAATATTACCAAGAAGAGCAACCGCCCCGAAAACACGGTTCTTCTCAAACACGGCGAACCTTTAATCTTTGGCGAGAAGCAGAACAAGAGTTTCCGGCCGAAGGGTTTTGATCTTGAACAGGTCAACCTCGATGATCCGGGCGTCGATCGTTCGCAATTGCTTCTGCACGACGCCCATTGCGCCGATCCTACACTGGCGTTGAAGCTGTCGTTTATGGAGCCTCCGAACGCTCCCTATCCGCTTGGCATTTTCCGCCAGATTTCTGCACCGGTTTATGAGGAGCAAGTTGCCACTCAGGAACGCGAGACGATGGCAAAGCTTGGACGGAGCAATCTGCACAAGTTTCTTCATTCCGGCGAAACCTGGGTTGTGTCGGGGAATGGAAACGGGGCGAAGTCTCCGGCGTAAGAGAGTGTCGAAAAAGTGTACTGCACGAAACTCCGCATTCATGTCGTTCCCGCGCAGGCGGGAATCCATCTTGCTCTTAAAGGAATTAAGATAGGCTCCCGCTTTCGCGGGAGTGACAGTTTGAAGGGTATTGATCACACCGCAGGGTTTAGCAACAAACCTCAAGAATAATGTAGCCACCAGGACTAGCACCAATGGATTTTTTTCTGGTATTGCTGACAGCAGGATTGTCGGTCGCCCTTGTCGGAGGCGGATTGCTCGCATCACGTCTGGTGGCGCCTCATCGTCCCGGCGGCGCCAAAAGCGAACCGTATGAGTGCGGTGAGCAGGCCATTGGCAATGCCTGGGCGCAATTCAATGTTGGCTACTATATTTTTGCACTTCTCTTTCTCGTATTCGACGTCGAAGCTGCCTTCCTTTTTCCGTGGGCGGTGGTTTTTCGTGAGCTTGGCGTCATCGGTTTGATAGAGGTCGCGATTTTTGTGGCGGTCCTTCTTCTGGCTCTCGTATACGCCTGGAAAAAAGGAGCATTGGAATGGGTCTGACCCCGGAGAAAGAGACTCCTTTCATCGAGCGTCTTCCCGGCGCGAACTACATGCTTACGCGCATGGATCAGGTCATTAATCTCGCTCGCTCAAACAGTCTTTGGCCACTCACTTTTGGAACCAGTTGCTGTGCCATCGAGATGATGATGGCCACAGGTGCATCGCGCCATGATATTGCGCGGTTTGGCGCCGAAGTCGCGCGCCCCTCACCACGACAGGCCGATCTGCTTATCATAGCGGGGACTATAGTCAAGCGCATGGCGCCTCGCCTTCGCACCCTCTATGAGCAGATGGCCGAACCGCGCTATGTGATTGCCACCGGCGCATGCACAATTTCCGGCGGACCATTCATCTATCAATCGTATACAACCGTGCGCGGCGCCGATGAGATCATCCCTGTCGACGTCTATGTTCCCGGATGCCCACCCCGACCGGAGGGACTCTTTTACGGCATTCTCACTCTGCAAAGAATGATCAAGCAGGGGGAGACTGTTCGAAGGCCGGGCATTCGCAGTAAACCGGTGATGAGCGCCTTGCCGCCGAATATCACGATGAATGACATTGAGGCCGAGATGGAATCGCTTCTCAGGCAGGAAGCTGATATCGACGTCGAAAAGGCCCGCAAAGAGCGTGACTGGCCGACAGGATTAAATCATTGAGCGATGCCATCACCCCTCCTGAGGTTCCGGCCTCTGAGCCTCCCAAGCAGGACGCTCTTGTTACTCAGGTTATTGTTCTTGGCCTTGGCGCTGAACCATACGCGCGAAAAGCCGATTGTCCGGCCGTTCAGGTTTCAGCAACCCAGCTATTGCCATTAATGACCAGACTTCGTGATGATGCAGGTTTGGCGTTTGATATGCTCACGGCGCACACAGTCGTGGACCGCCTTGACGCGAATATCTTTGAGCTTGTCTACTATCTTTATTCTCTCAATCATCGCAAACGTCTCCTCGTATCATCGTCGATTCCCCGTGAAAATCCGGTGGTTTCCACTCTCACGCCAGTTTGGAAAATAGCCGAGTTTCAGGAACGCGAGGCCTACGATCTCTTTGGCATCCAATATGACAACCACCCCGACCTCCGCCGCGTTTTCCTCGAAGACGACTGGAAGGGTTTTCCGCTTCGCAAAGATTATAAAGACGACTTCATGCTCACCCATGTGATTGAGGAGGAGTCATGACAGTCGCGATCTCAAGTTTGCTGAACCGGATTCGGGTTTCTGATTCCGCCTCCGGCCCCATCGACGCAAAAGAATACTTCATCAATATGGGTCCCCAACACCCAGCGACTCATGGCGTTTTGCGGCTGATGTTGAAGCTTGAAGGGGAAACGATTCGCGAAGTAATTCCCGTCCCCGGATATATCCATCGCGGCATTGAGAAAATAGGGGAGAGCGTCAATTATCGGCAATTTGTCCATCTGACAGACCGGATGGACTATCTTTCGGCTATGATGAATAACTGGGCGGTAGCAATGGGGGTTGAACGCGCCACCAACACCGTCATGAACGACCGCATCGAATACATCCGCACGATTTTTGCAGAACTCGAGCGAATTCAGAGTCATATGCTGTGGTGGGGAGTGTTGGGGATGGATCTTGGCGCCTTTACGCCGTTTCTCTACGGCTTCCGTGACCGCGAAAAAATTACCGACATCTTCGAAGAAACAGTTGGTTGCCGTCTGACTATGAACTATATCCAACCGGGCGGGTTGATGGCTGATATTCACCCCAATTTTGTCACGCGGGTCAAAGAAGCGATGGCCTACGCCAAGCCAAAGATCGACGAATACGAGGAACTGCTTTCGGGTAACGTCATTCTCCAGGAGCGAACCAAGAATATCGGAGTTCTTTCTGGCGCCGATGCGATTTCGTTAGGTGTGACCGGTCCGCCCCTTCGGGCGAGTGGTGTCGCATATGATCTTCGCAAAATTGAGCCATATGGAGTATACGACAAAGTTGAATTCCGCACTGCGGTTGGCTCGGTCGGAGATTGTTGGGATCGCTATTGGGTGCGTGTCGAAGAGATGCGTCAATCGATTGGCATCGTCGAGCAGTTGATTGACAATATCCCCGAGGGGAAATTCATGCTGATGAAACCGGCCAAAAAGATTATCATTCCCGAAGGCGTTTATTACAACGCCATCGAGACCGCGCGCGGTGTGCTCGGAATGGTGATAGCGTCGGATGGAAAATCCGACAAGCCGGTTCGCATTCATATGCGAAGCCCGAATTACAACAATCTATGGGCGGTTGATTCCATGACGCGCGGATCGCGAGTCGGTGATTTGGTAGCAAATATTTCGTCCCTTGATTTTGTTGTCCCGGATATAGACAGATAAAGAAAACTGAGTGCAATAGATATGATACCGCACGCTGGATATGAAGTCATTACACTCTCGGACAGGGCCAATGCCGCCCTTCCCGAAAGCCTGTGGCTTTCCATTGGCTATATGCTGTTGGCTGTCGCTTCCACCGCCGCATTCATGTCTGTTCTTGGAATGGCGCTGGTGTATGTGGAGCGGAAAGTCGCGGCTCATTTTCAATGCCGCCTTGGCCCCATGCGCGTTGGCTGGCACGGAATACTTCAGTCGGTTGCCGACGCAATTAAACTGCTTTTGAAAGAAGACCTAGTTCCCGACAGAGCCGACCGCCTTCTGTTCTTTCTGGCGCCGGCATTCAGTGTGCTCGCCACCCTATTGGCGCTGGTGTTGATTCCGATGTCGCCGACGATGCAGGTGGTCGATTTGAATATAGGTGTCGTGTTTATCGCCGCTGTTGGGGGATTTGGGGTCTTAGGAATCTTGCTTGGCGGCTGGAGTTCAAACAATAAATGGTCCCTTCTCGGCGCTATGCGCGCCGGGGCGCAATTCGTCTCCTACGAAGTTTCGATAATCCTGTCTCTACTTGTGGCGGTACTCTTCGCCGGTTCTCTGCAACTATCTGAAATTGTGCAGAGCCAGGCCGATGGATGGTGGATCTGGCGCGGACATATATCCGGATTCATAGCCTTTATCATCTTTGTCATCGCAAGTACCGCCGAACTAAACCGCCCGCCGTTTGATCTGCCGGAAGCCGAAAGCGAGCTTACCGGCGGTTATCACACCGAATATTCCGGTCTTCGATTTTCCTTTTTCTTCCTGTCAGAGTTTATCAACATGTTTATCGCCTCGGCATTGGGGGCGACGCTCTTCCTTGGCGGCTGGATGCCATTTCACATCGGCGGCCTCGACGGATTCAACGCTGTCATGGACCTGATTCCTCCGGGAGTGTGGTTTGCAGGGAAGACCGGATTCATCATTTTTCTCACCATGTGGGTGCGCTGGACATTCCCGCGATTGCGAGTCGACCAGTTGATGCGCCTTGAATGGAAATTTCTCTTGCCACTAGGATTCACAAATCTGATGGTTGCGGCTTGTCTGATATTGACGGACAGCTATTTCTTTCCGTTATAGGACAACAATATGGCACTCATAAACCCACGACTTGGCAAACAAACAACGCAATCCATCGGTGGACTCGATATTGACGTCACTGTGGCGCCGCGCAACCGCACCTCCTCATCGGGGTTTGTCAACCGCACGATTTTTATATTCCGCGCATTGTTGTCACTGCTCAAGGGGATGAAAATCACTTTCGGCTATCTGGTGCGCCCCTCAACGGTCGTGACCCAGCAGTATCCGGAAAATAGGGATACGCTCAAGATGTTCGATCGCTTTCGCGGACAGCTCTATCTCATCGACGACGACAACGGCTACATGCGCTGTAACGGCTGTAATTTCTGCGAGCTGGCCTGCCCCAATGGAAGCATCATTCTCAAGTCCCGCAAAAATCCGATTTCCAATACATCAGAATTGGACAGATACATCTGGCGGCTCGATAGTTGCACCTTCTGCAACGCCTGCATTCAGGCCTGCCCCCATGATGCGCTCGGATGGACTCAGGATTTTGAGGGAGCGGTCTATGACCGGCGGCTTCTTGTATTCCAGCTCAACAAATATGCCGGGCCGCCATCGATAGCCATCAAGCGTGCTGAAAAGAAGGGGGAGGGAGTCGAAGAACTGAAAGCGACAACCATTCCCCGCACGCGGTACGAAGGCAAGGTTCCGCTCGCCGGTTCGGCGTTGCCGGGGGTCCCTGCGCTTGGTACGCCTTCCAAGGAGAAGCTGTGAGTTCGGGCGATCTGGTTTACACACTGTCCTTTTATCTCTTTGGGATTATTGCCATATTGTCGGCATGGGTTGCGGTTTGCTCTCAGCGCATCCTTCGGGCG